>NZ_PCYY01000009.1:0-80646 GCF_002553955.1 Lactobacillus sp. UMNPBX12 | reverse complement strand
AGGGAAATAAATCAGATAAATATTTAAGAAATTAAGGTTAGACTAATGGTTCACAGCCTACCGCAAAAATATTGACACTTACTAAAAATAGAGAAAAGTGTATAACCTCTGCATTTTTTGTTAAAATATAAGTAAGAAGATTAAGTAATGATTAGGGGATGAGATCATGATGAACAAAAAAATTATGTATATGGCAGGAGTAGTCTTAGCCTCCTTAAGTTTAGGTGCGATGACTGCTCAGACAGTTAACGCAGCTCTAACTAATCCGATTCGTCAGGGTAAAAAGTTAAACTTGACTAGAAAAGCAACGATTTTTAACCGTAAAGGAGAAAAAGTTGGACATTTAAAAAAGGGCCGTGTTTACAAGATCCTAGGCATTAAATCAATTAATGGCAATAATTTTGTGAAGATTGGTAAGAATAAATTCGTTAAGGAAGGGGCATTTTTACCATACATTAAGGACACAGCCGAGACAATTAACCGCATTAAGCATCCATCATATGTTTATGATAAAAATGGTCAGCCAATTCCAGGTAAGTTTGTTAAACAAGGCTCTAAAGTTAAAAATCTTGGCCATAAAGAAATTGATGAACGGCCATTCATTCAAATTGGAGAAAACGAATACGTTAAAGCTAATAACGTATTGACTGTAATTATTAATTATTAGTAAAAGAAAAGCTATATCATGAAATGCATCATGGTATAGCTTTTTACTTGTGGATGAAAAAGCGATGTGGTTTTTTATAAGTAAATCCTTCTCCCATTGCCTCATTTACCTCAATTATTGAAACAAAAGCATGTGGATCTTCTTGCTTGATTAAAGCTTTGATTGATGGAATTTCCCGCGGTGCGACTACAACATAAATTACACGTTTTTCATTTTGTTGATAGCCACCTAAAGCTTTTAGATATGTGAAACCACGATTTAGTTTTAAATCAATCATCTTGCCAATTTGTTCATATTTGTCAGAGATAATTAATAAACCACGGGCTGTGTATGCACCTTGCTGAACGGTATCCATTACTCGGGATAAGACAAAAGAAGCTAATAATGTGTATAGCATATGCTTGATGTCTAAGTAAGATAGGGATGCGAAGAGTACTATTGCATCACAAGCTAAAAGCATTTTGCCAGATGAAATACCAAATTTTATCTGACAGATTCGGGCAATAATATCAGTTCCACCGGAAGTACCATTATATCTAAATACTAACCCTAATCCGATTCCAGACAATAACCCAGCAGAAATTGCTGAAAGGAAGAGGTCGTGTTCTAAATCTAATTGTTTTATAATAGGTACTGAATGCCAAAACCATAAGAAAAAGGAAAGACTGAGCGTTCCCCAGATTGTATAGGCTAAAAGACGTTTGCCCATAAAGCGATAGCCTAACAAAATTAGTGGAATATTCAATACAAGGGTCGATAGTCCCATGTTGATGCCCCAAAAATGCCGCAGAAGAAGTGAAATACCACTTAGTCCGCCGTCGGCTAGTTTATTGGGGACAGAAATCATGTCTAGACTTAAAGCGTAAATAGCACAGCCTAGCGCGATCATGAGGATATCAATTAAGATACTTTTGTCAATCTTACGCATAATGATTACCTCCTTTATGTCTTTCCTCAATTTTAACAAAGTGTATAGAAAAAGTAATAATAAAGACAATAAGAATTGAGATTTTAATATGATAAAGATAGATAATTTACCAGAAATTTTTACCAAGGCAATGCCCGTGTTACAGATATTAGAAAATGCAGGCTTTGAAGCGTACTTTGTGGGTGGTTCTGTCCGCGATGTTTTGTTACATCGTCATGTTCATGATGTAGACATTACTACTAGTGCTTATCCAGAAGAGGTAAAAGAGTTATTTGATAAGTCAATTGATACAGGAATTAAACATGGAACGGTGACTGTCCTTTATGGTGGTGAAAGTTATGAGATTACCACTTTTAGAACAGAATCGGGTTATCAAGATTTTCGTCGTCCAGATCATGTAACATTTGTTCAAAACTTAGATGAAGATTTAAAGCGTAGAGACTTTACGATTAACGCTCTGGCAATGGATACACGAGGGCAAATTGTTGACTTATTTAACGGACTAGATGATCTCAAAAACCATGTCATTCGTGCTGTAGGTGATCCAGAAAAAAGATTCCACGAGGATGCTTTGCGAATGATGCGGGCCGTACGTTTTATGAGTCAACTTGAATTTAAGTTAGAAAGCAAGACCCAACAGGCAATTAAGGATAATCATAAATTACTTAAAAAAATTTCAGTTGAACGAATTCGAGAAGAATTTGTAAAATTAGGTTTAGGACCACATGCTCGGCAAGCTTTTCAGGTTTTTCTTGATACAAATTTGAGTGAAGATGTACCTGATTTTGGCGGAAAAAAAGATCAACTAGCTATTTTCCCACAGTTAAAATTCAGTCCAACGATGGAAAATAGTTTGTGGTCACTGATAATTTTGCTATTGAAATTACCGAATGAACAAATTCATCGTTTTATGCGTGACTGGAAAAACTCTAATGCTATGACTGAGCAAGTCGAAAGAATTATTAATCTATTTGATTTACTTTCTAGTCATGCTCCTAGTGATTATGAATTATTCTTAGCAGGGGAAGAGACATTAATTAATACGATTGACGTTGCTCATATTGTTGGTCAACCAATTTCTTCAGAAGCTTTAGTTGATCGTTATATGGCTTTACCTATTAAAAAAGCGTCGGAACTAGCCGTTGATGGGAGATTTTTAATAGATCGCGGGATGCGACCAGGTGCAAAATTGGGGCAGACTTTGAATAAAATTCGAGAGTTAGTTGTTTCAGGTGAAGTTGAGAATAATCAAGAAGCGATTGAAAGCTATTTGACTACAATTGAATAGAAAGAAAAATGTAGCAGAATTCAACTGCTACATTTTTTAAACATAAAGTAAAACGGAAAAGTACATTAAGATTGAACCGAGCATAACAAATAAATGCCAGATAGTATGGATAAAGGGAACATTGCGCATACTGAACAGAATCGCGCCGATTGTGTAAGCAATGCCACCACTAACTAATAGCCAGAATCCAGTTGGACTTAAGCGAACATATAAATAAGATCCTGACAAGATAACTAACCATCCCATAGCAACATAGAGGATTGTATCAAGTATGACGTGTTTACCACGATTGAAGATGTAGTAAATGATGCCAAAGATGGTTAGGCCCCAGATCAAGCCAAATAAAGTCCAACCCCAGGCTCCACCAATTGCAACAAGTGAATATGGAGTATAAGATCCTGCAATCAAAAGAAAGATTGAGGAATGGTCAAAAATTTGAAAAATATTTTTGGCCCGTGTAAAAACTAAACTGTGATATAGTGTGGAAAATAAATAAAGCAGTACCAGGCAAGAGCCATAAATTGTGAAAGTAACAACTCGCATCGGGCTGCCAGTATGAGCTGCCTTTACAATTAAAATTACTAAGCCGGTAACTGCTAGTCCGAAACCAATCCCATGAGTTATGGCACTAAAAATATTATCTAGAAGGTAGTACCTTTCTGATCGTTGTTCTGGTTGCTGCCAAAGTTTGCTAATTTTCATGAAGTGTAATCAATCCTTTTTTCTTCTAATAGTTTTTTGATACAATACAGTATATATGTTGCTTACATTTTATCATAAATCGGGTAAACAAATTAGAATTGAAGGCGAATACGTTGTCGAAGATAAAAGTTATGACGGACTCTTCCGTCCAATTAACACCAGAAGAAGTTGAAAAATATGACATTACAGTAGTCCCATTGACGATTACCATCGACGGTAAGTCATATGTGGATGGGATTGATATCACTAGAAGTGATTTTGTCAAGAAGATGAACGAAGCGGAGAGCTTACCTAAGACTAGTCAGCCACCAATTGGCCGTTTTGTTGATGTGATTAAAAAATTAACTGCAGATGGCAGTCAAGTGATTGGTATTTTCTTAGCTAAATCATTAAGTGGTACGATAGATGCCGCTCGTCAAGCTGCAGAAATTGCAGGTCAAAGCGATAATGTTACAATTATTGACTCTGAACTAACCGACAGGGCAGAAGGCTTCCAAGTTTTGGCTGCTGCTAAGGATGCTCAGGCTGGTAAAAGCATGGCTGAGATTATTGATCATGTTAAAAAGATTCGTAGTACTCAAAAACTGGAAATGATGGTAGTTAATTTACAAAACTTAATCAAGGGTGGCCGTTTAGGTGCACTTTCTGGTCGAATTGCTACTATGCTTAATATTAGAATCGCTCTTCAGATGCCACAAGGTAAGTTAATCGTAGCCAAAAAAGGACGAGGCAAGAAATTTACACGTGCTTTTAATGAACGAGTGTTAAAAGAAATCGCAGATAATAAAGAGCATATTAAAGAAGTAGGCATTTCGTACGTTGATACACCTGAATTAATGGAAGAATTAGCTGAAAAAATTCGTGCAATCAATCCTGCAATTAATGTTTTAGTGGCAGAGACAAGTCCAATTATCGCAACACATGCTGGCAATGGTGCTTATGCGATCTTATATTATGTGGAGTAATTATGGCTTACCGAGAAAGTTTTTATCGATATTTAATGACGCAAAGGGATGCAGATTCAGCTGATGACGTAGCTCAATTTGCGAATAATGCGCAGCATGACCTGACTTTTCCTAAGCAAGAACAAGATTATGAGAAATTATCAGATTATTTGGAATTGAATGCTAGTTATTTACCAAGTATGTCAATTTTTGATCGTGCTTATCGAATGTATGAAGACAAAATGATGTATTAAGCCCAAGCCTGATAGATGCCTGGGCTTTTTTATTAAGCGGGTAGAAAAATGCAGGTAGTAATTTTTATTGGTTTTATTGTCTTTGCGGTAGCATTTGCGACGATTATTCAACAACTCTTTTTGAAGAGAATATCAGTTAATTACATTGCAATGGCGATTGGAGCGGCTATTGCACTAGTACCACAAACTAATTCATTAATTGAGAGCTTTAGCTCGGAATTATTTATGGGCTTGATTGTAGCGCCATTACTATTTTTTGAGGGACAACGTACTAGGTTGTACAATGTTTTACGTTCGTGGCGTGCAATAGTTGGGTTAACGGTTATTATGATTATCTTGGCAACTATAACTGCGGGATTCGGGATCTATTTTAGTATGGGTTTCTCTACCACTGGCTTTTATTCTGGCTGCAATTTCAATGCCAACAGATGCTACAGCAACAGAATCTGTAACACATGGATTGAAGCTGCATAAGAAGATTGCTTTTTATCTAAAAGATGAGTCTTTGTTTAATGACGCTTCAGGTATCATTTTGCTTAATATGGCAGTTGATTGGTACTTGCATCAAGAATTACGGATTGGACAAGCAATAGGTAATTTTTTATATTCTGCAGGTGGAGGTATTTTTCTAGGAGCTTTGGTGGCTACTTTATTAGTTTTCTTGCGTCAGGAAAGTTTTCGCTCCAAATATCATTTATCTGCTGGTGTTGCAATGCCGGTTGAAGTCATATTCTTTTTGACACCGTTAATAATATATTTTTTAGCAGAAGAAATTCACGTTTCTGGAATTATTGCAGTCGTTGCAGCCGGATTGATTCATAACGTTGAATCTGAGCGAAGCAGGCTTACTAATGCCTTTATTTTTTATAACGGAATAATTTTATACCTAGCTAATTTGCTTATTAGATACTTTTATTATCGATTTAGCCCTTCTATTAAAGGAAAAACGAGTAATAAAGAAGCATTGATTTTTAGTCTGGATGGCATTCATGGAGCAGTTACTTTTGCCTTGGCATATACGTTATATGATTTACGCATTAATGTAGCAGATTTCCATTTAATTTTGGTGAGTGAAATTACGCTTATTTTACTAAGTATGATTGTTCCAACAATTGTTTTTCACATGATCTTGGACAAAGATATACCTGAATTTGATCAAAGAAAGGAAGTTGATCGAGTTCGTGTGGCAATGATTGAGTATGCTATGGATCAAATGAAAAAGATCTATTTACCTAAAAAGATTCGAAAACAATTAAAATTCGATTTAAGGGCACAAATGAATCAAACTTCTATGGTTGATTTTGCTAGGGAAATAAAGTATACAATTAAACAAAAAGAATTACCCGATGATCAGAAAGAATTTAGAGCTGAGGTATATAGATATGCTTTTAGACAAGAACGTGACTATTTAGGTAAAATTGCACAACAAGAGAGAAAATATCGTCGAGGCTTTCTGGCTTTATATAGACAGATTTTGATGTCAGAAGTGGTGTTCTTAGATGATGAAAATGATTAATTTTAGAAAGAAGAGATAATATGGCAACAATTCAATGGTATCCGGGGCATATGAACAAGGCTCGTAATCAACTGGAAGATAAGTTAGGACTGATTGATGTTTTGGTGGAAGTACTTGATGCCCGAATTCCGCAAGCTTCAAGAAATCCAATGATTGAAGAACTAGTTGGTAATAAACCACATATTATTATCTTAAATAAGGCTGATTTAGCTGATCCAGTTTTAACAAAGGCATGGGCAGCAGAATTAGCTGGAGATAATAAGTATGTTTTGGCACTTGACTCCTTGCACAATACTAATATGCAGAAGTTGGTTTCCTTAGTAAAAAAGGCGGCAGCTGCCAAAACAGAGAAGCTAGAAGCACGAGGGGCCTCAAATCCTACTATTAGAATTGCTTTGGCAGGTATTCCTAACTGTGGCAAGTCAACGGTGATTAATCGTTTAGTTGGTCGGAACGTGGCTGAAGTCGGTAACAAACCAGGTGTAACTAAGGGACAAAGATGGCTGAAAACAAATGCTAATATTCAAGTGCTCGATACACCAGGGATTTTATGGCCTAAATTTTCTGATCAGGAAGTTGGTTATAAATTAGCTGCTTTCGGTGCAATTAAGGATAGTGTTTTTCATGCAGATGATGTAGCATTATTTGTTTTGAAAAATTTACGTGAATTTTATGCTAAGGATCTGCTTAAATTTTCTAAATTACCTGAACAGCA
Source organism: Lactobacillus sp. UMNPBX12 (assembly GCF_002553955.1). Classification (NCBI taxonomy): domain Bacteria; kingdom Bacillati; phylum Bacillota; class Bacilli; order Lactobacillales; family Lactobacillaceae; genus Lactobacillus; species Lactobacillus sp. UMNPBX12. Next base: position 73,632 of record NZ_PCYY01000009.1, on the reverse strand, counting down.
AATTGCTGATATGGCTGATCCAGATTTGCTTTTGTCAATGACTGAAAAATATGGCATGCGTGATGATTATGATCGTTTTTCATTATTTATGTTACAAAAATTGCGTAAGGGTGCAATCGGAAGGATTACGTTAGATAGACCATGACAATTAAAGAAATAAAAGAACTGTTGAAATCTGAGGTCTCTGAAGCCCAAATTAACGAACTTGAGGCAGATCCGCGGGCCGGCGTACAAAAATTGTTAGTTAGTTATCGTAAGCGTCAAGCAAAATTACTAGCAAAAAAAGAAGAGTTTTTGCGTCGCTTTTCTTATGAAAAAAAGTTCTGGGAAAAGGGACAATTAGTAGCGGGTGTTGATGAGGTAGGACGTGGCCCTTTAGCTGGACCAGTAGTAACTGCTGCTGTGATAATTGATCAAGATTTTGATTTATTAGATGTAAACGACTCGAAGAAATTGAGCCCAGAGAAACGATTGAAGTTATATCCTAAAATTTTAGCTGAAGCAGTTAGTGTTGGTATTGGAGTAAAAAGTGCAGAGGTAATCGATAAAATTAATATTTATGAAGCTGACCGTCAAGCGATGGCTCAAGCAGTACGAGCACTTGATGTTAAGCCGAATGCACTTTTGGTAGATGCAATGAATGTGCCAGTAAATCTACCCCAAGTTAAATTGATTAAGGGAGATGCTAAGTCGAATTCAATTGCGGCAGCTTCAATTGTGGCCAAGGTCTTTCGAGATCAATTGATGGATGATTATGATAGAATATACCCTCAATATTGCTTTCATCATAATGCAGGATATGGCACCAAGGAGCACATTGAAGCCTTGAAAAAGTATGGCCCTACGCCAATTCACCGCAAAACATTTGCTCCAGTCAGTGATTTTTTTGAATAAATTTCAATTTATAAAAAAATAATGGTCTCTTTTTGCGTAATAAATAGTGGAGGGCTTTTTTTATGAAAAAAACAGAATTTCTACTAAAATTAAAATTGCAAAAAGGGATTGGTTATGTTAAATCGCTGACAATTGCTAATCAGTTAACTGATGAAACAGAAATTGAATTTGAAGAATTAGAACAAATTGAATTAACTGAGGAGCTAATGGATGCATGCTATCGCGCTTTTCAGGATGATCAGTTGGATCGAATGGTACAACAAATTGAACAGCAGTGTGACGTAATCAGTTTTTTCGATGAAGCATATCCAGAAAAACTACGTCAAATTTATCGACCACCTATGGTATTGTTTACCCGAGGAGATATTTCTTTACTGCAAAAAGAAATCATTACAATTGTTGGCTCACGCTATCCGACTAAGTATAGTCAAGATGTTATTAATCGCTTGGTACCTAATATTGTGCAATCTGGTCAGGTTGTAGCAAGTGGCTTAGCAAAAGGCGTTGATGCCTTAGCTCATAAGGCTGCACTTTTCAACCAAGGAAAAACAATTGCGGTTATTGGCAATGGTTTAAATTTTTCATATCCAATGCAAAATTTTGCTTTACAAGAAGAGATTGTGCAAAAGGGACTATTGATTAGTGAATATTTGCCTGATACACCACCGCGTCCGTATCGTTTTCCTGAACGCAACCGTATCTTGGCCGGCTTAAGTCAAAGCGTAATCGTTACTGAGGCTAAAGAAAAGTCGGGTTCACTGATTACTGCTAATTTAGCGTTACAAGAAAATCGCGATATTTATGCAGTACCTGGGCCAATTACTAATGCATTGTCTGCAGGTCCCAATCAATTAATTGAAGCAGGAGCTACGCCAATTGTTGATTTTAAATTTAACAAGATAAAGATTTGACAATTCAGAAAGTATTAGTTATTTTTGGACTGTACCCATAAAATAAAATAAGAATTAAGGAGGCAGTTAATGCCTACTAAAGCGAAAAGTAAAACAACAAAAAAACGTAAAAAGACCTTAGTCATTGTGGAATCACCTGCAAAAGCTAAGACTATTGAAAAATATTTAGGAAGAAACTATCACGTTATTGCTTCCAAGGGGCATATTCGTGATTTGCCTAAGTCACAAATGGGAATCGACTTTGAAGACAACTATAAGCCTAAGTATATTTCCATTCGTGGTAAAGGCGATACCATTAAAGAATTAAAAAGCGAAGCCAAGAAGGCCAAGGATGTTTATTTAGCATCCGACCCCGATCGTGAAGGCGAAGCAATTGCTTGGCACGTAGCGCACGCATTGAATCTTGACGAAAAAGCCAAGAATAGAGTAACTTTTAACGAAGTTACCAAGGATGCAGTTAAAGAAAGCTTCAAGCATCCCCGGACAATTGATATGGATACGGTTGATGCCCAACAGGCAAGACGTGTACTTGATCGAATTGTAGGGTATTCACTTTCACCAATTCTTTGGGCCAAAGTTAAAAAAGGTTTATCTGCAGGACGTGTACAATCAGTTGCCTTAAAATTAGTGATTGATCGTGAAAAGGAGATCAAGAACTTTAAGCCAAAAGAATATTGGTCAATTGATGCGGAATTTGCTAAGGGTAAAGAAACTTTTAAATCTGCCTTTTATGGTGTTGATGGCAAAAAGAAAGAATTGCCTAATATCGATTCTGTTAAGGATGTTTTGGCTAAAATCGATAAGAAAAAGGACTTTGTAGTAGATAAAGTTGTTGCTCGGCAACGTCGGCGTCAGCCAGCAGCCCCATTTACAACTTCTACAATGCAGCAAGAAGCCAATAAGCGTTTAGGTTATCGTACTCGTAGAACTATGAGTATTGCTCAGCAATTATATGAAGGGATTTCTTTAGGTAAGCAAGGAACAGTTGGTTTGATTACTTATATGAGAACTGACTCTAAGAGAACATCACCAGTTGCCCAACAAGAGGCTTCTAAGTTTTTGCATGAAAATTATGGTGCAGAATTTGCAGCTAAGAGTCAACGCCATTTTAAGAATCAAGAAGACGCACAAGATGCTCACGAGGCCATTCGCCCAACATCTGTATATCGCACACCGGAGTCATTAAAGAGTATCCTAACTACGGAACAATATCGTTTATACAAATTGATTTGGTCACGTTTTTTGGCCAGTGAAATGACCCCAGCTGTTTATGATACTGTTCGTGCAGATATTGTTCAAAATGGTGTGATTTTTAGAACTACTGGTTCTAAATTGAAATTTGCTGGTTTCACCAAGGTTTATGATAATCAACAAGAAAAGAATGTTGACTTACCTGATCTTGAAGAGGGTGACAAGGTCAAGATGACTAAGTCCGATAACAAACAGCACTTTACGTTACCACCAGCACGCTATACTGAAGCATCATTAGTTCACGCATTGGAAGAAAATGGCGTGGGCCGTCCTTCAACTTATGCACCTACAATAGATACAATTCAACGCCGCTATTATGTTAAACTTGATGGTCGTTCAATTGTACCAACTGAATTAGGTGAAATTGTTGATGGCTTAATTGAAAGCTTCTTCCCAGATATTACTGATGTTGATTACACCGCCCGACTTGAAAATGAATTGGATGAAGTCGAAGATGGTAAAAAGAATTGGGTTCATGTTGTTGACGAATACTATCAACCGTTTAAGAAAGAATTAAATAAGGCTGATAGTGAAATCGAAAAGGTACAAATCAAGGATGAACCAGCTGGCTTTAATTGTGATATTTGTGGTGCACCAATGGTGATTAAGATGGGACGCTATGGCAAGTTCTATGCTTGTTCTCGTTTCCCAGATTGTCGTAATACTAAGCCAATCATTAAAGAAATCGGTGTAGTTTGTCCAAAATGTGGCAAAGGTCAGGTTGTCGAAAAGAAATCACGTAGAAATCGTAAATTCTACGGCTGTTCTCGTTATCCAGAATGCGACTTTGTCTCATGGGACAAGCCAATTGGCAGAAATTGTCCAAATGATGGCCACTTTTTAGTAGAAAAGCATTCTAAAAAAGGTCCAGTGATTCTTTGTCCTAACGGTGATTATCGTGAAGACAGTGAAAACGAAAAAAACAATTAACATAGAAAATATAGGTGAGTAAATGCCAAAAAATGTAACAGTTATTGGTGCAGGTCTTGCTGGTAGTGAAGCAACTTGGCAATTAGCTAAGCGTGGTATTCATGTTGACCTTTATGAAATGCGACCAAAAAAGGAGACTCCAGCTCATGAAACTGGTGAATTTGCGGAACTGGTTTGTACCAATTCAATGAGATCAAATCAATTATCTAATGCTGTAGGTCTTTTAAAAGAAGAAATGCGCCATTTAGATTCATTGATCATGAAAGCTGCCGACAAAACTCAAGTGCCTGCAGGTGGAGCATTAGCCGTTGATCGTGATAGTTTTAGTAAATACGTAACTGACACTTTGCGTGGGTTAGAGAATGTAACTGTTCACGAAGAAGAAGTTACTGAAATTCCGAAAGATGGGATTACAATTATTGCAACTGGTCCGTTAACTAGTGATGCTTTAGCTGGACAGATTCAAAAATTTTCTGGAACTGATAGTTTACATTTCTTTGATGCAGCAGCTCCGATTGTGGCCGCTGACTCGATTGATATGAACATTGTTTATAAAAAGTCGCGTTATGATCGTGGTGAAGCTGCATATTTGAATTGTCCTATGACTAAAGAGCAATATGAAAAGTTTAGTCAGGAATTAATTAACGCTGAAACTGCGCAATTACATGGTTTTGAAAATAGCGATGTTTTTGAGGGGTGTATGCCAATTGAAGTAATGGCAGCGCGTGGTGCTAAAACAATGCTTTTTGGTCCACTTAAACCAGTAGGATTAGAAGATCCACATACAGGCAAAACTCCTTATGCAGTTGTACAGTTGCGCCAAGATAATGCTGCAGCTTCAATGTATAATATTGTTGGTTTCCAAACTCATTTGAAATTTGGTGAACAAAAACGAGTATTTTCAATGATCCCAGGCTTAGAAAATGCACGTTTCGTTCGTTATGGTAAAATGCATCGTAATACTTATATGGCTTCACCAGAAGTTTTGACAGCTTCTTACGAGGCAAAAGAGCAGCCTGGATTATTTTTTGCAGGCCAGATGACAGGTGTTGAAGGCTATGTAGAAAGTGCAGGTAGTGGCTTAGTAGCAGGAATTAATGCAGCACGTGAAGCTATGGGGAAAGATACTGTGGCTTTCCCAAAAGATACTGCGTTAGGCTCAATGGCTAACTACATAACTACTACGAGTGCTAAACATTTCCAACCAATGAATGCTAGTTTTGCTTTGCTACCTCCACTAGAGGGTAAGAAGATTCGCAAGAAGCGTGAGCGCCATGAGAAGGTCAGTGAACGTGGTCTTGCTAGTTTAGATGAATTTAAGACGGAAGTTTTAGATTAATGAACCAAAGGCAAAGTGAGTTAGATCAATTTTTATCATATTTACAAAATGAGCGTCATTATAGTGCGAAAACCGTTTTAGCTTATCAAACAGATTTGCATGAAGCGGAAAGGTTTTGGCATGAAAATGGTGGATTCCCAGGTTGGACTAAAGTAAGAGAACGTGATATCCAGGTTTATCTACAACATTTAGCAGAACGCAAGTTAGCCCGTAGTAGTCAGTTGCGCAAGATGTCCAGCCTGCATTCTTTTTACCGTTTTTTAACCCGCCGCAAACTAGTGGCAATCGATCCAACTCAGGGTATTACTTTACGCCGTGGTGAGAAAAAATTACCGCAATTTTTTTACCAGCCTGAATTAAAGCAGGTTTTTGATTCATTGAAAGGAAATAAGCCTTTGACGATGAGAAATTTGGCAATGTTTGAACTGTTTTATGCGACAGGGATGCGGGTAAGTGAGGTTAGTAATCTTACTTTGAATCAACTTGATTTAGACTTACAGACAATTTTGGTTCACGGTAAAGGAAATAAAGACCGCTATGTTGCTTTTGATGATAAAACAAAAAAATCTTTGATTGCTTATTTAGAAAATGCACGTCCATTATTACTTAAAAATGATGATGAACAGCATGTATTTTTAAATAATCAAGGAACTGGCATTACTAGCCGCGGAATTGAAACTGTAATGCAAAAAACTTTTAATCAGGCAGGAATTAGTGGTAAAGTACACCCACATGAGTTGCGACATAGCTTTGCTACCGCGATGCTTAATAATGGAGCAGATTTGCGAAGTGTCCAAGAGTTATTAGGACACAGTAGTCTATCAGCAACGCAAATCTATACTCATGTAACAATGGCTCATTTAAAATCAGATTATCAAAAATATTTTCCTCGTAATAAAGAAAGTTGAGGTTTAACATGACAACAATTTGTTCAGTAAGATTTAATGGAAAAACAGCAATTGCCGGTGATGGACAAGTAACCTTAGGCGAAAAAGTTATTGCCAAGGCAACAGCGCGTAAGATTCGTCGTATTTACCATGATCGTGTAGTAATTGGTTTTGCCGGTGGTGTAGCTGATGCAGTCAGCCTTCAAGATATGCTTGAGGGCAAGCTCGAAAGCTACTCAGGCGATCTTCGTCGTGCTGCCGTGGAAATGGCTCAAGCATGGCGTAAGGATCCAACTTTACAAAAATTAAATGCAATGTTGATTGCTTTTGATGACAAAGACCTACTTTTAATTTCAGGTAATGGTGAAGTACTTGAACCTGATGAAAACGTAGTTGCAATTGGTTCAGGTGGTAATTTTGCTCAAGCCGCAGCGATTGCCATGACTCGACACGCAAAAGATATGAAGGCCGATGAAATTGCACATGAAGCTGTAAAGATTGCTTCAGGAATTGATGTTTTCACTGATGATAAAATTGTCACTGATGAAATTTAGGAGTGAAGGAAATGGCTATTAAGACCCCAAAAGAAATAGTTAAAATTTTAAACGAATATATTATTGGCCAAGATGAAGCTAAAAAATCAGTTGCGATAGCTCTTTACAACCGTTACCGTAGAATGCAGTTATCTAAAGAAATGCAACGTGAAGTAACGCCTAAGAATTTATTAATGGCTGGTCCTACTGGTGTAGGTAAAACTGAAATTGCTCGTCGTTTAGCTGATATTGTAGAAGCTCCCTTTGTTAAAGTAGAGGCAACAAAGTTTACTGAAGTAGGTTATGTAGGACGTGACGTTGAATCAATGGTCCGTGACTTGGTTTCCGAAGCCGTACGAATGGAAGAAAAGGACCAATTTGCTCGTGTAAAGACTCAAGCAACTAAAGAAGCAAATAAAGAATTGGTTCGTTTGTTAGCTCCAGCAGAGAAACATGAACGTCGTGAAAATCAAATGCAGCAAATGCAAGATATGATGTCTATGTTGATGGGAGAAAATAATCGCGAAGAAGATCATGAAGAGGATGTTTCTGCTGATGTAAGAAACAAACGAATGGATGTGGCTGAAAAGCTAGCTAAAGGCTTACTTGAAGATCACGAAGTTACCATAGAGGTAGAACAAGCTCCTAAGGCCAACCCAATGAGTGACATGATGGGTCAAATGGGGATGGATATGGGTTCAATGCTTAGTGATCTTATGCCTAAGAAAAAGGTTAAGCGTACTTTATCAGTAAAAGAAGCACGTGAAGTTTTGATTCAAGAAGAATCACGTAAGTTAGTTGACTATGACGCTATCTATCAACATGCTATTGAAAGAAGCCAGAATAACGGAATTATCTTTATTGATGAAATTGATAAAATTATTGCTGGTAATAAACGTAATTCTGGTGAAGTTTCTCGTGAAGGTGTTCAAAGAGATATTTTACCAATCGTTGAAGGCTCAACTGTAAATACAAAATATGGCCCAGTTTCAACTGATCATATTTTGTTTATTGCTGCAGGTGCCTTTGCTGAAAGCAAGCCTAGTGATTTGATTCCAGAACTTCAAGGACGTTTTCCAATTCGGGTTGAGCTTAACGCTTTAACCAAGGACGATTTTGTCAAGATCTTGAAGGATCCACAAAATTCATTGCTTAAGCAATACATTGCTTTAATGAAGGCAGATGGCATTAAGTTAGTCTTCACCCAAGAAGCCGTTGATAAAATTGCGGAGATTGCCTTTAATGTTAACCAAGGCACTGATAATATTGGTGCTCGTCGACTTTCAACTATTCTTGAAAAGCTCTTAGAAGACGTTCTTTACGAAGGGCCTGATATGGAAATGGGTGAAATCACAGTTACTGAAGCCTATGTTGAAGATAAGTTAGGCGATATTATTATGAATAAAGACTTAACTAAATTTATTCTCTAATTGATCAAAGAATCACGAATGAAGCATTCAATTCAAAGTTTGAATGCTTTTTTTCTACCCAAAGTCAAGTATTATCAATGATTTAAGAAAATAAATTTACTTGTTTTAATGATGCGAATAAGGTTAAAGCAAATAAGAGTTTAAATTTAAGAAAAAGCGAAAGTACCACAAATAAGCCTATGAATACTTGTAGTTTTTCCATAGGTTGCTTATACTTAAGTTGATTATTTGATTTCAGCTAAAGTCTTTTATTTTTGGTGGCTATGTTGTAATCATATAATTGATCATGTTTGATAAGAGCAAACATTGTGCGTATCAGTTTATGGACTGATGCAATGGCGATTTTCTTATAGCCTTGGCTATTTGAAGATCGTTTTTTCTTGTCATAATAATCAGTTATATGGCAAGGCTGCGTAGCCTTTACCGTCTCCATTTGAATAATAACTCGATAAAGTATTTTTCTGGCAATATGATTGCCATGCTTGGTAATGCCAAGAGAACTGTCTTTTTCACCAGATTGGTACCTTCCTGGATCAATGCCAACAAACGCATCAATTTGAGCTGAAGTGCTAAACCGTCTTAGATCACCGAGCTCTGCTACTAATCTCACTGCTGTAATTCTAGCAACCCCTGGGATACTCAAATAGATGGATAAAGCACGAACGTTTACTGCTTTAGCCAGCTTTTCCATGTAGTTAATTACATAGTCGCGTTCTTGCTGGAGTGAAAATAAATTAGAAATGTTCCTTTGAATAGCTCTAACGATAATACTATCTTTGGAATCATAAGGATAAGCTTCTCTAGCAAAAGCGTATAATCTTGTGGTTAAGTACCGTGCCCTTTGTTGTCCTATTCCAGAAATAGAATTAAGCATTTGAGTTACCTGTGTCTCATTCTTTTCTAGAACATATCCAGCATGTGGGAAAAGACTAACAAGCGCCCAATAAATTCTGCCAGATGGATGAGACAGTATTTCTTCAATTTGTGGGAAAGTGGATTGGAGGTTGCGGTGCAATTGATTTTTAGTAGTAACTATACTCCTAGTAAGTTCTTCATAATAGCGACTGGCATTCTGAAGTTCATGATACTCTCTGGGCTGTGGATCACGCAGCTTTTGCGGGGCATTAAATTGAATTAAAGCCAGGCGATAAGCATCTACCTTATCAGTTTTATTATGGCGTAAATTATTGTCCATTAGCTTTTTCGCTTTAAGCGGATTAAGCTTCAAATACTTAATATGATAATCCTCTAAGAAAGCTTGCAGGCTTAGAGAATAAACACCAGTAGCTTCGAAAACAACTAAAGGAGTTATCAAATATTGGTTCAGTTGCTCATAAAGTTTTTGATAGCCAAAGGAATCATTAGAGATTCTAAAAGATTCGCCTTGTTTGATCCGGTCATTAACCACACAAACTGTGGAAGATTTACTGCTAACATCAATACCGAAAATAATTTGTGATTCCATAATATAACCTCCGCTGTGAAGATAAACCTCTTTATCAACCTATTAATTCTAATTTTCTAAACACGGCATCTAAGTGCCCACAGACTTCGAAGAGACTTAAGAATAGGTGGTAAAGCAGTCCGTTTCTTTTACGACATCAAGTGTCTAAAAAGCTGAAGACTTGATTTGCTTTATCTTCACTTTCTATTTTAGACAAAATAAAAAGTGCCAGATCGTGAATCCGTCGATTCATGATCCAACACTAGGTTAGTATGTTTCTTTTGTTTTTATTCTGGCTTATTGACGCATTAATGTTAAAATATAAATAATTAAGCGATTACATTATGATTTTTAACTGTTTGATATGTAGAGGGAAATTTAGTTATGGATTACACAATCAAGAATAATATGATCGAAGTAGTGATTTCGGATCACGGAGCTGAAGTTCAGAGCGTTAAAGGAGCTCATACCGGTGAAGAATATATGTGGCAAGCTGATCCAGAGATCTGGGGCAGACATGCACCTGTACTTTTTCCAATTGTAGGGCGACTTAAGAATGATGAATATAAGTATCAAGGTAAGACCTATCATATGGGTCAGCATGGTTTTGCCCGTGATTGTGATTTTGAAGTGGAGAATCATACACAAGAAAGTATCACGTTCTTACTGAAAGATAATGAAAAAACGCGTGAAATGTATCCATTTAAATTTGAATTCAGAGTTAACTATAATTTGATGAATAATTTATTGGAAGAAAACTTTAGCGTAGTCAATAAATCAGATGAAACTATGATTTTTGGTGTAGGTGGTCACCCTGGATTTAACTTACCAGTAAATAATGGGGAAGAGAAAGAAGATTATTATTTCGATATGCATCCATCTATTGCTAGGGTAAAAATCCCACTTAAAGGAGCATATCTTGACTGGAATAATCGTTCTCTAGCTTCGACTGATAGTTTTATTGGTTTAAGTGATGAGCTATTTAAAGATGATGCCTTGATTTATGAATTACATGGTCATGACAATAAAGTATCTTTGAGAACTGATAAGAGTAAATTCCACATCAATGTTTGGACTAGAAATGCACCATATGTTGGCATTTGGTCACAATATCCAAATACCGCTAATTATGTATGTATTGAGCCATGGTGGGGAATTGCAGATAGAGAAGATGCTGATGGTGAGCTAGAGCACAAATATGGTATGAATCATTTGGAGCCAGGTAAGGAATATCAAGCTGGATTTAGTATTACTTATCACTCTGCATCTGATCCTGAATAAAATATTGAGGAATAAAAATAAAATATTTAACTTTTAATAACGGTGTAAAAACTCCAATCTTTGGCTTTGGAACATGCAGAAGTAGGCAATGCTATTAACAAAAGCGGCATTAAACGTGAAGACATTTTTTTGACCACTAAAGCGCAAACAAGTGGTTATAGAGAGACGAAGAAGGGGATTGATGAATCGTTAATTCGCGCCAGCAAGACTATTTTGATTTAATGATTATTCACTGGCCTATGTCTGATAGTTTAGGTACTTACCAGGCACTTGAGGAGGCATATCAGGCGGGAAAGCTACGTTCAATTGGACTGAGTAACTTCAACCATGATCAAGTAAATGAAATTATGAATAATTTCGATACTAAGCCAGTAGTTGATCAAATTGAAACGTCTGTCTTTAAGCAACAAAAGAAAATGCATAAATATTTAATTGAAAATAATATTGTACATGAATCTTGGTCACCACTCGGTGAAGGAATGAAGGCTTTATTTAATGACCCAACCTTACTTTCTTTGGCTGAGAAGTATAATAAGACAGTGCCACAAATTGCGTTACACTTCTTGGTACAAGAAAATATCATGACTATTCCTGGCTCGATGAATCCGTTACACATGAAGGATAATTTGGATATTTTTGATTTTGAATTTACTGCTGAAGAGATGGAGACATTGCGTGGCCTTGATCAAAAACGTGGTATTGGTGGCTGGCCTGCAAGTATGGATCAAGAATTAGATTATTAATTAAATAAGCATCCCTAAAACGATCTTTTATGGCGTAGGGATGCTTATTTTGTCGTCAAATTTTGTTCATATATTGCATGATTTTTACAAAAGTATACATCTTATCAGCATTAGTTGGCTTTATATCAAGGATACAAGCAATAAATTCATTTTTTTACTCTTAAAAAAATGAATTTCTACGTAAAAAATACGTAAAAAGTGATTTTTTATTCTAGATCCAAGTTGTTGACCGCATTTTTAATGTTACTTTTTTGTTTCTGAGTAACATGAGTATAAATGTTGAGTGCAGTTGTCACTCTAGAATGTCCTAAAACGTATTGTACATCCTTAGGAGTTATCTTGTCACTACCTTCATAAAGCAGTGTGGCTAAACTATGACGAAAGCCGTGAGCTGTTATTTTCCTTAAATTCGGGTAGAAATGATAAATACTTTTCATCCATTCTGACACTACTGGTGAATTAAAGAAGCTGCCGTTTTTCGTATGAAAAACAAAATCATCTGCTCGATTATAAACCATTTGAGTTTTTTTATACTGCTTTAAAACGTCAATTAAGCTTTTAGACAAAGATAGTTTTCTTTTTGATGAATAAGTTTTAGGATCACCAATTACCTTTTTGTTTTCTAAATTGTGAGTAACTGTGTGATTGATATGTACAATTTGCTTATCAAAATCAATGTCTTTCCATTTTAGGGCTAAAGCTTCACCACGTCTAAGTCCTAAATTTCCTAAAACTACAAAAAAAGTATAGTAAGTATAGTTATGTTCTTTTGCAGCACTTAGAAATTCTTTCATTTCATCTAAATTATAAAAATTGTTTTGGGGACGTGTACTTTTTTTAGATGATTTTTTAGGAACGATAATCTTATTAAAAGGATCTTCATTACACCATCCACGTAAAATTGCATATTTGATAATTCTGTGTAACAAATTTACTTTATAGTGAAAATTGATATATTTTTTTGATAAGTCATTAGCAAATTTTTGTAGCCGTGTAATATCAATATGATTTATATATTTATCGCCAAATTCAGGCTCAATGTGGTTTCTCCAATCGCATTGAATATTATATAAGGTTGATCCTCTTACATTATCTTTTTGAATAGAAAACCATATATTATAAACCTCTCGAACGGTTTTCTGATCTGATTCAGCTTTATACTTAGCAGCAACAGCAACAGCTCCCTTAGCTTTTAACTTGATTTTGGCTTGCTCAGCTTCCTTATAACTGTCAAAGCCTTGTCTAGTAGGTTTAATGGCTTTACCAGTTTCTGGATTGATACCGATGTAGGTTTTGAAACCGTATTTGGTTTTACCCGATTTTAATTTGTAATCGTAAATTTCAGGATCTTTTTTTCTAGGCATTGTTCTAGTCCTTTCTAAACTAATGTTCTTTTGATTCGTATAATTTAACCCGTCCGCTCGCTAGAGTAGGCGGGTGTTTTTTATTTTGCGTCGCTATTTTTTCCGGAATAAACGGAAAAAGTAGAAACCATATCTTTTTCGTTAGCTGCACTAAAGCTTACCCAATACCATTTTTTATGGGCAGGTGAATAAAAGTTATAAGATGAATTGTTATCTAGTAATGCGTCATCGCTACTTTCCTTGTCATCACCGTATTTCAAATTATTATCATTGAATAGATTTTCTAAAAGGCTTTGACAGGTGACGGTACTTTGTGTATCTGGCTTCAAAACATATTTAATAGCGGTAACTTTACCATCAGAAGCAAAGATGTGAACTTTTTTATTATTTTTAGCAGTCCAGAAAAATTCGCCTTTAGTTGCTAGATTTTTATTTAATTTTTGACCAGGTAAATTTTGACTTTCAGCATTCTCACGGTCTTCAACCGTCTTTTTATATTCCTTTTGCATTTCTTTATCACTAGCTAAACGGTGAGATTTATTAGCTGTTGACTTGTAAGTTGATGGATCGGCTAAATTGCCAATACTGCCAACTACCAAAATGATCGCTATTAGGTATATCCACCAGCGCTTATGCAAAGGCTTTTTTAATTTTTCGGGGTGTTCTTTTCCTAAAGTTGAATTTTTGTTTACGTTATCAATCCAAAAAGCAAATGGAATTAATCCTAACCCAATTGCCAAAAACATAATGTAACCTGCCATAACTATTCCTCCAATAAAGCATATTTATGTATTTCTTCTTGAACCTGAAAGTAATCAGTTGTTCCAAGCGCATTTGCAATATTCAACCAATTCGCGCTGTCAAGATCATTACCTAACGCAAAGTACTGTTTGATTTTTTCGTGAATCCAAAAAACATTTGCTCCATGCTCACTTTGAGTATGAACACAATCATCATCTTTATAGTTGCCTTGTATGTTCTTATCATTTAAAGCATGACCTAATTCATGCAGAATCACGTTCTCAGCTTTTTCATCGCTGTATTTTGAGTTAACGATCATCACGTTAGGCTTGCCATCTTTGCCAGGGACAAGCAAGCCAGGGCAGTGCAAGGGAGCAAACTCTAACCTAATGTTTAACTCTTTGAGTAACTTTTTAACTTTGGTATCCATAACGACACACCCTTTATTTTTCGTTATAAATCCTTTTCAATATGCTTCTAACCAGTTCCTTGTCGTGGTCGTCCATCTGCTTGCCGTCAAAAAATCTTGCATCATCTATCATGTCGTCCAGGTCATCTTTTTGATCTTCTACATTTTGCATCGGATTATCGGTTTTACCCGTTAAGTAATCGGTAGTTGTATCAAATAATTTAGCAATTGAAATAAGCATTTCATAGTCTGGCTCCCTTGAACCATATTCCCAATTTGAATAGCGTTGTGCGCTGATTCCAAGCTTTTGAGCAGTGGCTGATTTGCTCCAGTCCTTTAGCAGCCTTCTTTGCTTTAAACGTTCACTGAAAACACTCATAAATAATCCTCCTATCTCAGCGTTCTAATCGGTTTGTTAAATTAATTGTATAACTTTTAAACGCCTAGTTTACTTTTTTAAAAAATAAGTTTAAAAAAGTATTGTATTTTAAACAAAATGTAGTATTATAGTTAGTGAAAGGAATTAAACAAATAGTTTAAAGAGGTGAGTGAATGGTTAACGTAGCAAAAGATAATGCGGGAGAAATTTTCGACCAATTGGTAAAAGAAAGAGGTATTAAAAAAAACTTCATTGCTCAAAAAATCGGAGTTTCTCCACAAACGCTTAATAGTAAAATCCATCACGGTGGGTTTGATGCGGATTTAGCGTTTAAAGTTGCAAAGATCTTAAAGATTAATCCCGCTGTTTTTTTAGCCGAAAGTTACACAAATCGTTTAAAAATTAAATGAAAGGGTGACTAAAAATGGAACTTCTTAACCTGGCTATGTTGAAACAAATCATTAAAAAGATTGTTCAAGAAGTAGTTAGAGAGGAACTGAAAAAACGTGGCGAAGTAATTGATCAAAAAATGTTCAACCGCAAAGGTGCTGCTAAGTATTTAGGCTTTAGCGGCGGCACACTTGATAAAGCCGTTAAGACTGGAAAACTTGACCCAACTTTTCCATTTGGCGATGACGGCAATAAATACTATTTGCGGGAAGACTTAGATCAGTTTGCGGAGGAATCTAAGCGTAGGTATTTAGAAAAGGTGATTTAAATGACAGTTATTACAGATAAAAAAGTCTACGAAATCGTCAAAGAATTTGGCGTATTTGATGACAAGTCGGACCAATTCAATATCACCAGCGATGAAGATTATAGATTTTATCTCTGGCTAGATAACGGTTCACTAGTAGCATTTGAACCTGGCTATAAAGGCTTGCAAGACTTGCTAAGTGAAGTGATGGTTAGGTTCTTTGAAAACCGTGAGAAGTCGGAAAAGACAACAGAACTAGTTAACGCAGCTCGTAGGTCGGTAATTGATTACTGCATTGAAAACGGCAAGCAAGTTCAAAGGGAGAAAGCAAAATGAGCAAAGAAGAATACGAAAGAGAGTACGGCAGAACTAAGTTAGATCACGTTTTAAGTCATATGACTAAAGCGTTTGGAAAGCTCTTAGAGTTCTTAGCAATTCTATTTTTACCATTTGCAATCGTTGAACAGGTTTGCATTTACGGCACAACACATTCCGATCAGATCATTTCACTGCTGTTAGTTCTATTAATTCTCTTTACGGCTTTAGGTGTACGTGCCGTAAAGAAGCTTAGAAAGTAGGTGAGCATATGAATAATTCAGCAACCTTCAAAGTTCGTTTAAAGCGAACAAGAAAAAACAAGAACTTAACACAAGAGCAATTGGCGGAAGCCGTAGGGCTTGGAGTTAGAACTATTGGGCGGTATGAGCAAGGTTCTAGTTTTCCTAACAAGCGAGTACTTCATGAACTTGCAGAAGTTTTAAAAGTTAAAGCTGATTGGTTATCAGCAATGAATTAAGGAGACTAAAAAGTGAGACAAGACGGTTATGACATTTTGCAAAAAGCGGTTAAAGAAATCATTCAAAACAAGAATTCGTTTGCAATTCTTCAAATCCCAGGCGACACCTTGCAAGTACCACTAACACTCAAAAATGGATTCTTGGGCATTGAATACCAAACAGCAATTATGGCGTCGCTACCTCAACAAATGATTCTAGCGATTCAATTTTACGAGCAGGTAAAGAAAGAAGCAGATGAAAACGGGCTATCGACGGATTTTAAAGCTTTAAAAGAAATGATTAAAAAGCAAGTGGAGGACTAATGAAGCTATGGAATCAATTTATAAACGAATTTTTTCAAGTGGACAAAAGAATCAACTTACAGACTTCCAACGCAGTGTTCTTGCTAATAGTAATGCTATTAGCGTTGCTAGTGGGGATTTCGCTAGACTGACCAAAGAAGTTAAAAAGTTTCTTGGTTTAGCAAAACAAAAAGCCCTCTACTGCTAGAAACAGTAAAGGGTGTTAAACAAAGAAAAAATATTTCAACAAGGAGATTATACCACAATGGAAACGTTAAATGCAGAACAAGTAAAAGAAGCAAAGTACTTGTACGAAAATCAAGCGCTAAGAGATTTATCACTAGAAGAACCGGATGCAATTCTTTTTTGGGACGGCGAAGAACAGGCATTAATTACTAAAAATGCTGGTGACCTTGACAATGCTTATGAAAAGCCAATGGACTTTTTCATGAAAAAGGTAAATCGAGATTATAAAGGTGATTTGAACAAGTTTGCAAAATCGCTTGGTTACGGGCTAGGCAAAGCAAGCTTTTCAATGGGCGATTTCTTAGCCGATTGGAATGACTTAAACCAAGATTCACTAAAAGAATTGATCTTTGAATACTTTGATGGCGAGGAACTAGGAGATATTTACGATGACTAACAACGAACTAATCCAATTTGACGGTATTGAGTACCCAGTAAGCTATAAACCAGCTGAAATTATTTTCCCAAAGTATGAAGAGATGAAAGGCAACATCTTAAAAGTTCACGATGAATTTGCTGATTGGACAGTAACACCACAAAATCTTAAATCCTCAAAAGAAGTAAGAAAGAATCTCAACAAGCTTAAAAGAACTATCAATTCGCAAAGAATCTCGATTACTAGTGGCATTCAAAAGCCAGCCAAGATGTTTAAAGCTAACATTGATGACTTGATAGCAATTATTGACGAAACAACAAAGAACATCGATTCACAGCTTAAACATTACGATGACAAGCTAAGACAAGATAAGCATGATCAACATGTCAAATTCATTAAACAAGCTTGTGAAGATGCTGGCGTAGACCCTAGCAAGATTAGGTATAACGCCAGTTGGGACAACAAAACCTATAGTAACCCTAAATTTGAAGCCGAACTGTACGAGCAAGTTGATATTTTACGCAAAAATAAACAGCAACTTGAAACAAACAAACGAATTATCATTCAAAAAGCCGATGAATTAGGAATTCCATTTGCTCACTACTTCGACCAATTGCAAAGAGAGGTCCCACTTGATGAGATTCTCAACGACATGCAAGCGGAAAAAGATGAACTGATCGCAATTGCTAAAAAGCAAAAAGAAACTAAGCAAAAAGAACAAGCCGACTTGGTTAAGCATGGCGATAAGGCGATTGACCCTCAAACGGGCGAAGTTAAAGATAAAACTTATACCTTTAGACTGGAATTTCAAAACGTTACTAAGTATCAGGTTGACCAATTAAACAGCTTCTTAAAAGACTGGGGAATTAAAGCTAGGAGAATTAAATAATGACTACAAAAAAACAAGGTTTTGATGATTTTATTGAGCCAAATCCAGAATTAATTAAAAATTTTGACATCAAAAAGTACAAAAAAACAGACAATGAGCCAAAATTAAAGATTCTTACTTATACTGATGAGCAGCAGAATCGAAAAGATAAAGCTTCATGGGCTATGCATTTAGCAATGGTCAAGATGGCTATTGTGCAGCCAAAAAAGACACACGAAGTTGAAGTAAGCGGACTAACTAAGTATAAAAAACCGTATCACTACACTTACAAGTATGCGGATTTGGCTGACGTTGATAGAGCCATTATGGATGCCGTCAAAACCACAAAAGAAGACGGGAAACCGCTATTAACCTACTACTTTGATATCGATAATGGGGCGGAAGGCGTAACTGTTGAAACGGTAATCGTCGATGCAGCTACCGGCTATAGTGAGCGGACTAATAAAGTTTGGTTCAAAAATTTATATATCGGGGATGCACAATCTACTGCAAGCTTAATTAGTTACGGTAAAAGGTATTCGCTTTCAGCCGCGTTCGGCATTGCCAGTGAAGATGATGACGACGCACAAATGCAAAAAATGAATCAATCGCAAGCGGTTGATGAAAGTGCTATAAAAATCATTTTTGAAGATTACGTTAACAATCACTCAATTAAGGCTAAAAACTGGATTAAAGGTAAGCATGATAAGGCAACAGGTGACTATATTAGACAGTTGCTTGGTGATTACGAGCTTAACCATCATCTTGACAAAGCTAAGCAAAAAGCAATTGACCGCCGAAAAGAAAAAGACCAGCAGGTTAAAGAAGCGGTCAAAAAGATAAAGAAACCTAAATCGGAGGACGAGGTAATCAAGGATATCGTGGATAAGCCTAAAGCAGACCCATTTCCCGATAAAAAAGAAGACACCTCGATGAGTGATGGACAACAGAGTTTATTTGATGACATTTTAGGTGATTAGCATGACCGCTAAAAAAAGAAAAACAAGCGAAAACAATCGCAAGTTCAAAGGTGTTTGGATTCCTGCTGAATATTGGCTTGATGAAAATTTAACGATTATGGAAGTAGTCATCTTAACTGAAATTGACAGTCTTGATGGTGAGAACGGTTGCTTTGCAAGTAATAAACATTTTGCCAGTTTTATAGGGATGACACCGGCTTATGTGTCAAAAATAATCAAGCACCTAAAGGAAAAGGGCTACATAAGTGTTAAGTACAAAACCGAAAATCGGGTTACCACAAGATCAATCAAAATAATTAGAGGTATTAACTCTAGTAAAAGGGGTATTAACAATAGTTTAGGGGGTATTAACTCTAGTAAAAGGGGTATTAACAATAGTTTAGGGGGTATTAACTCTAGTAAAAGGGGTATTAACAATAGTTTAGGGGGTATTAACTCTAGTAAAAGGGGTATTAACAATAGTTTAGGGGGTATTAACTCTAGTAAAAGGGGTATTAACAATAGTTTAGGGGGTATTAACTCTAGTAAAAGGGGTATTAACAATAGTTTAGACCCCATTAACTATAGTGTACCAAGTAATACATCTAGTAATACATCTAATAGTAATACAATTAGTAATTCTTCTTCTGGGCGAAGAAGAGAAGAAGACCCAGAACGTGAACAAATTTATAAACAATTTTTCCAAATTGCAAGAATGAACGACGGTATGAAAGACAAAACTACTACTCCAACATACGACGAGATTAAGCAACTAAGAAGTTTACTTTATCGAATTAACATTGACACTCTAAACGCCGTTGTCCGCAAGTTTGAGACGAAAATGCAATGGAACATGTTAAATGATCCGTTTGCCTACTTGCTAAAGATGCTCCGAGATGGGTTAGCAAATGACAAATACTTTGAAGGGTAAGGAAAATGAACAGAATCAAAGAACTAAGGCTACAACATGGCTTAACTTTAAAGCAGTTGAGAAATCAATTAAGTAAAAATAATTTTAGTGTATCACCTGATGCACTAGCAAAATACGAGCGGGGAGATAGAAACCCAAAAGTTGAAATTTGGCAAAAGCTAGCCGATTACTTTGGTGTATCTGTTCCTTATTTGCAAGGGAGATACGACCATTTAACTAAAAAAGAAGCCTTGCAGGTAATTCATGAAGTTATGACTGTTTGCGGCATTAGCAAAGAAGAATTAAAGGAGAGGCTGTAAAAAAATTATTTTTGATTTAAAAATTGGTTGCGTAGTAACTCCACAGGGATGAAACGCTAGCACCGTGGACGGTTGGACACGCACCAAAAGTGAGAAGCGATCACAATGCCTAGTGTTCTGTTTCGGGTAAAAAGTCTTGACGGCGATCCGCTTATCAAGGTTGCTCTTAACGAAAAAGAAAAGTACGAGCTGCACTGGTTACACCCGTACGCTAAGTGCGAAATAGGTGAGTTTGACAGCTTCCTTGAAGCAGAAGACGCACTATGCAAGTACTACGGTTATGAAAATGTTACAGAAATCAAGTATTAAAAATGCAAGGGGAGCAGGAAGATGACTAAAGCAATTATTTATGATACTGACAAACAAGAATACGTCACAGCCGTTAACAGAAGACTGGTTTCAGGCAATATTGATTATTTAACATCAAAAGATGTGAAAGACGCACAAATTATTGATGCTGACAATTTAAATTTGCGTGATATTGAAAACATAGTAGGGCTGAAGCGTGATACTTTAACATTTCAAGATGTTTCTGAAGCCACGTTAAGGGCTAATGAGCGTCGCAAGGCAATTAATGAGATTCTTGAAAAAATAGAATCGTATTCCACTAGATTTAATAGTAGAGATGATGCACAAGAATTGACTGAACAACTATTGTATCATTTGCAGAACATTTATGGCTTAGATACAGACTATTGGCAAGATGACCTAGAAGGTATGCTTGACGATGCATTTGACTACTAAGGGGGGATAATATGCGAATGATTTTATCACCAAAACAGTTAATTAATAAGCATGAGTATGCTGTCTGGCCAAGAACGATGGGTGGCTATTATCGGGCACGTTTCAATGAAGAACCGTGGTGTGGATTTTTTAATCCTTATACTAATAAAATCAAAATCATGGCACGTGATCGTGATGAACTCTGGGCTGACTTGAAGTGCAGAGAAATTGATATTTATGAGGTATAAGTAAATGACTAAATGTATTTATTGCGATTTCAATCATCCAGACCATATTGGGGCTGAAATCTACAGCGGAGAATATATTTCTGAAACGGAGATGTATGACTCAGAGTGGAGTGATGGGTTTGAATATGAATATGCTTATTTAAAGCAGAAAAGGCCAGAGAACAAATCCAATCCATTCCGGATACTAGCTCAAACGGTATCTCTTTGAGTGATTTACTAGGGATGTTTGGCGAATCAGGTAAGGAATAAGCAATGAATAACTTACCAAAAAATGTTAAGTGGGCTGATATTGCATTTGAGCATTTTGGTTATTCATTCTGGGAAATAAATAAGGAGCATGAAAATGAATAAAGTAGTTTTTAAAGATTATTGGTATGAATTCAAATGCGTCAATTGTCATCACGAATTTAGAGTTTTGCAAAAAGACTGTGATGCTGTAATTCAGTGCCCGTTCTGCATAGTTCCATGGGGCTGTAGTGTAACAGGTACGAGTAAGGAGCATGAAAATGAAAGTAATTGATAAACGCAACAAACAAGAAACAACGATTTTTAAAGTAGGCGATGTTGTTGAACTGATTGAAAAAGGCTTTCAAGAACATGCATATGGCTTAATAGTAAAAAGGTTTGGAGAAAAAAATAAAACATACTTTAGTATTGTGAAATTATATAGCTCCAAGCCTGATCAAGCAAATTTCATTACATTTCCAGATTGGTTTACCAATCTTGATGAAATGCTGAGCGCCTTAAAAAAATTATTTTACGTACATAAAGTACACGCTTCTTTAAAAATATCTGATGGAAGTCCAAGCGATAGTGGTTATGCAATATTGAGTTCAAGATTGCTTAAGGAGCATGAAAATGAAACAAATTAGTTATGACAGTGCCGTACAACTAATTTATCAATATACAGATAAATTGGTTAATGGAGTATCAAATTTAGAAATTAAGGATAAATAAAAATGAGTTTAGATATTATCGCATATGACCCAAAAGAAACTAAAGCAAGAAAAAATAAATTTAAGGCTAAATATAGCATTTCTTATGACAAGTTTGACGATGAAATGATTAAGCCTCGTAAAGATATGTTTTGCTACTATCTACATCCAGAATTACTTGAAAGCGATATTAAAAAGTATGAAGAAATGGATGATGACGCTGAACTAATTGCTGATGTGGATGAAGTTTATAGTTTTAATATTGGATATGGTCAATTTAATTTTCTTAGAAAAGAACTCTGTGAGTTAGTAGGTATTAGATATGACGATTCTGATGTATTTAATACTCGTATTTACTATGATGATTGCTATAAAAATACATCATTGCTTAACTTCTTCCTACATTCTGATTGTGATGGTGAATTTAGCACTGATGAAATTCAAGAGTCCTATGAGCAATTTACTAAGTATTGCGATGAAGAAATGCTACGTGAGAAAAAAGCTGGCAAATGGGCAGAAGAAATAAATAGCTTTTTGAAGTTTTGGAAAGAAAGTGCTGATAAAAAACTTCAATGGGAATTTTGCTAATAAAGGAGCATGAAGATGACTGATGACATAAAAGAAGTGCAAGAATTAGCTAAGTACTATCAAAATTATGCTGAATACTATCATGAAAAAGCTACAAATTGGCATAAGCAAGCAGATCAGGATGAAGCAGAGCGAGAAAGACTGATTGACCTGATGAATCAAATCTACGTTTTAACGGGTCATGATCCAGAAGAAAAAACCGATGATTTAGCTGAAAAATTGGATCAAATCCGAAAATTAACAAAGAAGGCATAAACATGAAGGTGAAGATTTATGAACTGTAAAAGATTAACTGGACGTGGACAAGGTGAAATGCTTTTCCATTGTGATAATTGCGAAGGGGATTCGTTATTGGACACTTATGATGTTCTGACTGCGGAGGACGATTTGCATTGTCCCTTATGCGGCGCTAATGCTGATCATTTGACTGTACGCAATAGTGAAGACAACAATGACTAAAAAATTAAAGAGCAGGTTATAGTAATGCAAGAATTTATTGACGTAATCAAAGTTCTACTGGCCATGTTTGTTGTTACCGCAATGGTGTGGCTGGTGGCGTATACGGGCTGGACTTTAATCAGTATTTTAAAAGATTGGTGGTGTAGCAAGTGACATCTGTTGCTGATGGCATTGTGCTAATTGACGTAGATAAAGAAGGTCAATGGACCTTTCATTCTGATGGTAAAACGGCTGATCCAATTTTGCATAAGCAAAATCTTTACTTTACAGATCATAAAAAAGTGCCGTGGGCTTACAAATTTCCCGGTAAAGATTACTACGAAGTTGAGTCGGAATTTGTTTTAACCGTTACTTTACATAAAGAAACTGGTATTAAGCCGGGCATTTATCATGATGCGTATTTCACGCTAGGTGATGAAAAATTCCACGCTAGAAGAATAAAAGTAATGATTGAGGAGTGATCTTATGAGCAAAGAAGGCTGTTATCTTTGTGCGACGCTAAATGCTTATCATGATGGACCTGATTTATATGAATCAAATAGTGCGCTTCATATCTATCTTAATGAATTAGATGGCAAGTGGTACTTAATGGTTGACGGTTTGCCTTTCCTGGTGAAGTATTGCCCCAATTGTGGGCGAAAGCTTGATGAAAACACTAAATTTAAAGTTACAGACGGATTATAGCATATTGGGGAGCAATAAAAATGAAAGTAAAAACTATTTGTAATACTAGCTTGTCAGATTTAGATAAAGAAATTAATGATTTTATCAAAGATAAAAAGATTATTGATATCAAATTCACGGAAGTGATGTCGGATGACTACAATCCCGGTGATTGGTCAGCTTTAGTCATCTATGAGGAGAAAAGAAACAGCCACCTTCAGCAACAAGAATTCAATCTTTCCGATGGTGAAGATCCCAATGAATTTATGAAGGTTCATGATGTTGTTAATGTGGTAACCCTTAAAGATGAGAATAACGAACTAGTAACAGCAGTAACTTATGAGGATAAAGAAAATGACTAGTGAACCGGTAACTTACTTAAAAAACATCTTAGCTGTCCAAAATATCAGCGGTCTTATTACTTCTGATGGTTATGACTTAATTGATCAAGAAAAGCTAGTAACTAATCACAATCAAGCTAAAGTTTTAGCTCGATTGGTTAAAGAAGTAGGAACCTCTAACTATAATGGCGGCTATGCCGATGGTAGAGCTGAACAAGCTTTTGAAGACGGTAAAAAGATGGCTGAGTTTATGAAAGGAGCGTCACAAGATGAATGACTTAGTAATCATGAAGAGCCGGAAGGCTTTAACCACTAGCTTAAAAGTTGCAGAAGTCTTTAGCAAGAATCACAGAGATGTTATGCGTTCAATTAAAAATTTGACTGCGCAAAATTGCGCAGTCGGAAAAATGTTTGTTGAAAGTACTTATGTAAATCGACAAGGGCATGAGCAACCAATGTACTACATGAATCGTGATGGCTTTACTTTGTTGGCGATGGGCTTTACTGGCAGGGATGCAATGAGGTTCAAGCTAGAGTATATTGAAGCTTTTAATCAAATGGACGAATTAATCAGGAATGAAAGTAGCTTGCCACAAACACCAGAGGAACAATTGCAACTCACAATGGTTGTTACTAATCGGCTGGTTAAGCGTGTTGGAAAAGTTGAAGCCCGTGTTGACCATATTGAGAAAACAAGTGAATTAAGTGAAATTCAACGCTACCAGCTGCTTCAAGCGAGAAAAAAGAGAGTAATTGAAGCTGTGGGCGGTGTAGATAGCAATTACTACAAAGACACTAAGGCTAGAAAAGTATTTAATGCGTTTGGTAAAGACTTCAAAAAAGAATTTCAAATTCCACGTTATGACAGCTTGGAAAAACAATATTTTGAAAAGGCTATGGAATTTACTCAGAATTGGTATCCCGATTTTGTCCTTCAACGTGAAATTCAAAATTCCAACGCACAAACTAGCTTAAAAATTTGATTGGTGGTGGATTGATGCTAGATATCGGAGTTGGAGAAACAATTACAGATGGCTTTAAAACTTATGTGATGGGACATGACTTAAATTTGCATTTTGTCAGCTATGGCAACCATGCAACCCATCACGTAAGCGAGGATGCTTTAAAAATCATTTTGAAATCACAGGAGTAAAGAATGCAACGAGTTAGAAGAGTAAGACGGGGACCAGGTCCCGAACACAGAATTCAAAATGCAATCATCGCCACATTAAACTGGCGGCGTTGTGCTGTCATTAGACTAAACGCTGGTGCTATTCCAACTAAGAATGGCGGTCTGTTCAGGGGCGTTAAGCCCGGTACGCCAGATTTAATCGGGTACCGTTTAAAAGATAAGCAAGTATTTTTTATTGAAGTTAAGGCACCAAAAGGGAGAATCAGCCAAGCTCAACAGCTGTATCATCTCGATTTAATGCACAAGCATGTAATTCACGGTATAGCTAGATCGGTTGAGGACGCTGTAAAGATAGTCAATGAAGGATTAGTCGGCTACGGCTATCCAGATTACAAAGGGGCTTAGCGATGAAGATAAAAGAAGAAATAAAAGGCTTTTTTGAGTTTTTGTCGCTGTTGCTCGGCAGCGCGTTAATAGCTTTTGTGTTTATTGTCGTTGGAGCAGCTGGGTTTAAATTACTTTTTATATATTTGCGTTGGCTGTTTGGACTTTAAAGGTGAAAATTATGTATTTTCAATTAATTATGATAGTGGTTGCTGTTTACATATGTGGGTTGACGTTATTCACCCTTTATCAAGTTTTGGCAGATAAGAGAAAAACTTGGGGTTTGAGGCTTGCTCAATCATTTGGAATTATCTGTTTTGGTGTTATTAGCAACCTATTTATTCTATGGATGCCGCATTGTAACTGGTTTAATGCGTTTCTTGGAATAGTATTTATAATCTTGCCAGTTCTAGTATGTTGGTCAATGTTGGTATTAGATCCAGACTTACGGGAAGACTGGTAATGGCGTTTTTAAAGATTAAAGAAGCTTGTGCTGCTAAAAATATTACTTTAAAGGATTTATCTAAGTTAAGTGGTATTAGTGAGAGATCACTTGAATGGTACGTCAAGCAACAAAGGGAGCCTTCGTTAAGTAGGGTTGAGAAATTAGCAAAAGTATTAGAAGTTTCACCAGCGTGGCTGGTTTCATGGGAGTGAAGATTGTGAGTTTAGCAGACTTGAATTTTGATAAAGAAAAAACGATTAGCAAGGCAAAGAATTTTCTTGAAAATGATTTTCCGGACATCATGAATTATTCAGGTTTGCCGGTAACTTACTTATCTAGTCCACTTCTTGACCCTACGGGTGTTCACGGCGGCGGTAATGTAAACCATCAGCCCGATCAATTTTTAAAAGCTATTGAGCAACAAGACAAGTACGATGCAATTGTTAAGGACTGTGAAAATGCTACACGTGCTGTTGTTGAAGCTATGAATAGTTGCCCTGATACCGAACGGGATCCGTACCGCAAAATTTTGGTTAGAAGATACGTTAAAAATGATTTTGCACAATGGATTTATAACGATATGAATTATTCTCCAAGAACGTACGGACGCAAAAGAGACGAAGCACTTTATACATTCGCTCAACACCTAGAGCGGTACCGCAAGAAGTACAATGCCCAGAAGCTAATTCCTATCCTAATGGCGCATAAATGACCTATTTTTGACCAAAAAACGCCAATTTTTGACCAATAAATGACCAACTTTTGACCAAAAAACGCCAATTTTTGACGCATTTTTGACCAACACTTGACCATTAAAGCGGGGTATATTAGTAGAGTCGAAAGATTAGGAAAGAGATCTGGTCTTTCGATGTTGCTCAATACTTTTAAATTAGTGTTTATTTTTGAATCATTATAAACCTTTGTTTTTTTATAAATAAATGGGTTGTGCAAAAAGCACAGCCCTATCTCCTGCAAGCCTAGTGTAATGGCAACACGCCAGTCTCCAAAACTGGTTATGAAGGTTCGAATCCTTCGGCTTGTGTAGTCTGCGAAGACGTGTAAATCCACTGAGCGGACTGAGCTTATTAAACGTTGTTCTAGTCCTGATAAGCTCGAAGGCAAGTTTGAAGAGGCTTGCCTTTTATGGGCAGATAGGTAGTCTGCTCACCGTTAAGTTGATACTTGTTATTAATTTAGATTCCTCCAAGAATTTAGGTGAGTAGCATGGGTTCAATACCCGTGGTGCCCGTTGAGTAATCTGGTGCGTATAACCATAATTAACAGTTTCACAACACATTCAATTGAATCGGTTACGAAGTGCACCCGTGTTGGTTCGAATCCAACATTACTCGTTGTAGTCAGCGATGTGGGCTACTAGAATCCAAAAAATTCAGGATCACGTTAATTGCAGTAGCTGCTAAGCTATTGCTTTTTGTTTTTAGGAGGAAAAATTATGAACAAAATTTTAACTTTTGCCGCTGGTGTAGTCATTGGCGTAGTTTACAAGGACACTATTTTACAGGTAGCAAAGCAAGTAGAAGCCGCAAAGGATGCTAAGTTTGATAAGAAACTTGAAGACAAGCTGGCAAAGCACTTTAAAGACGTAGGCGAACAAGCCAAGGAAGAACTAGATAAGAAAGTTCCTGGTGCGTTTGACCCAAGTAATCTGGATGACCTGTACTAATGACCCCTACACAGTACTTTGAGCTATGTCAAAGACATAGCCGTTTAGTTAAGGCAAGAAAGATTGTTAAGCATTGCAAGACAAACACGGTTGCTAACATCAAGCAGAAGATTCTATTTAAGCAAGAAACGGGCTTTATGCCGCAAGATTATATTGATCGTTTTGGTAACCAATGTAACTAACAATCGTGAGGAATAACGATGAAAGATAGTACGTTTAAAGAAAAGCAAGCTAATGAAGCGGGTTTTAGTGTGGACTTGCGTAGTCAAATCACGCCCGAGTTGAAGAAATTTAGAGATAAGGAACTTTTAAAAATGTTGATTAATGATTTAAAAGATGAAAAGGATGCCTTAGATTACAAAATCTGTAGATTGCAAGATGCAATTTCTAAAATTGGTTCAGAGAATTCAGCAATTAAGCCTGGTAATAGAAAGCTAATGGAAAAACAGTTAGATGCAATGGAAGATTATAGTTTTGCATTAGAATTGAGAATTAGCCGTACAATCAAGGAGAAGGAAAATGAAAGTAGAAGCTAAATCAATTGATGAGATTAAGCCTTACGAAAATAACCCACGTAACAATGATGATGCTGTTGATGCTGTAGCTAAATCAATTAAGGAGTTTGGTTGGCAACAGCCCATCGTTGTAGACATCGGGGGGGTAATCATAGCTGGTCATACACGCTATAAAGCCGCTCAGAAGCTAGGACTAAAGACTGTACCTGTTGTGGTTGCTAAAGATTTATCAGAAGAGCAAGTAAAAGCATACAGACTAGCTGACAACAAATCTGGTGAACTCGCTACATGGGATGATGAACTGCTTGAAGATGAATTAATAGGCATTGATGATATTGATATGTCTCAATTTGGCTTTGATGACGATACACCACTTGATACTGTTGATGAACCTACTGATGAATATGCTGAAAGTGAAGACGATGTTGATGAAGATGATTACAACATTGAAGTTTCAGAAGAATCAGATGTTCAGCAAGGTCAAATTTATAAATTAGGCAATCACTATGTTATGTGTGGTGATAGTACTGATCCTGAACAGGTTAGTAAATTGATGCAAGGTAAAAAAAGTGACCTAGTATTCACTGATCCTCCATACGGAATGAAAAAAGAATCAGATGGCGTGGCAAATGACAATCTTAATTATGATGATTTACTTACTTTTAATAAAAAATGGATTCCTATTAGTTTCTCCAATTTAAAGGCTAACGGCTCGTGGTATTGCTTTGGAATTGATGAGCCATTGATGGACATCTATTCCAATATTTTGAAGCCAATGATAAAAAAGAATCAAATCACATTTAGAAACCTGATTACGTGGGATAAAGGCAACGGTCAAGCTCAAAATGTTGATTTCACAAGAAGCTATGCTATTGCTGATGAAAAATGCTTATTTGTAATGTGTGGGGTTCAAGGCTTTAACAGCAACTCAGATCATTATTTTGATGGATGGGATAAAATTAGGCTTTATTTATGCAATGAAGCTGAAAAAGTGGGACTTACGTCTAAAAAAGTGCAAGAGATCACTGGAACTCAAATGTATAAGCATTGGTTTACTAAATCCCAGTGGTCCTTTATTACAAAAGAACACTATAAAAAAATCCAGGAATACTATAAAGATAGTGATGCCTTTAAGCGTGAATATGATGATCTTAAGCGTGAATATGATGATCTTAAGCGTGAATATTATTCTACTAGAGCATATTTCAATAATACCCACGATAATATGAATAACGTTTGGCATTTTAAAAGAGTTTCAGGCAAAGAAAAAGAACAGACTGGCGGTCATGCAACACCAAAACCACTAAAGCTGTGTGCTAGGGCTATCGAATCAAGTAGTAGACCAGGTGAGACAGTTTTGGATATGTTTGGTGGCAGCGGCTCTACTTTGATAGCATGTGAGCAATTAGGACGGTCAGCATATTTAATGGAATTGGAACCTAAATGGGTTGATGTAATTATTGATCGTTGGGAATCATTTACAGGTGAAAAAGCCGAGTTAATTTGCAAATAAAACTGCAGGAACTAGTTAAAAGCTAGTTCTTTTATTTTGTCCAAAAAAGGAGGTGATTTTTATTTGCAAAAAGCTAAAAAAGATACAACGGGTAGACCAGAAAAAATGACACCTGAAAAGTTAGCTCAATTCAAGTTGTTTATCGTTGCTGGCTGTACGCTTAAAAAGGCTTGTGAACAAATAGAAATCACCCCGAATACTTGGAGAAATTATTGTAAAAGACATCCTGATTATTTAACGAAGTTTGCTAAGTGGAAAAATGAACTTGAGAGTAGAGCAAAAGTTAATATCGCCCTCAAGATCATTAATGAAAAAGATGCAAGCACAAGTGCATATTACTTAGAGCAACAGGTTAAGTTAAAAGATCAAGCGGCTAGAACTGCTTTGAATCGTGCTAAGGCTAAGCAAGCTAAACTGCAGGTTAAGCTCTTAGAAAAGCAACTAGAGCGTATTGATACTACTGCAAGCAAGGCAAAGGATAGCATGGCAAAACTTGACACTAAGACACTTGAAAAACTTGCTACCTTAGATGAAGGAGTTGACTTTGATGCAATTAACTGATGAACAAAAGGCAGGCGTAGCTCTTGCGGCTAGAGAAGAACTGGCACGCAGAAGCTATGCCTATTATTTTCTCTTGTCTAATGCTGACAAGAAGGCTCAGTTGTTCAATTACACCAAGTATGTGTGTGATCGTCTGCAAAAGATTGTAGACGGTGAACAGCACAACCTCATAATCTCTATGCCACCGCAACATGGAAAGTCAATGCTAGTAACCGAAACATTTCCCAGCTATTACTTAATGAGACACCCAGATCAATCAATCATGGTAACGTCTTATGCTGAAACAATGTACAAAAGATTTAGTAAGCGTGGCAAGCAACACTTTAGAGAGTGGGCACCGCGCTTATTTGGTCTCAATCTCGGACTAGCTAACTCACAAGAATATGACGTTGCTGGACATTACGGTGAAGCCTATTACACGTCAATCCTTGGCGGTGGTACTGGTAGACCAGCTAACTTGCTTATTATTGATGACCCTATCAAAGACGAAAAAGAAGCCGCATCACAAACAATTAGAGATAACGTTTGGGGTGAGTGGGCTTCAACATTTAGTACACGTCTACAAAAGAACGCGTCAGTAATTGTGATCATGACACGCTGGCAGACTGATGATCTAGCAGGCAGACTGTTAGACATGGACAAGTCAGAAGACAGCGAACACAAATTCAACTGGGAAGAAATTAAATTTCCAGCTATTGCTACTAATATACCAGCTGGTCAAACAGATGCTATTGGCAGACACAACGGTGAAGCACTTAACCCAGAACTACACCCACTAAGTCAGTTGATGATTCAGAAGCGCAACATTGGTACTCAACGTTTTAACGCTTTGTATCAGCAAGCACCAACAACGCAAGATGGTAACATCATTAAGCGTGAATGGATTAAGTACTATGTGCCAGATCGTGAGACGATGGTGAGATTACACTTAACTGAAAAAGAAGTCATGATCTTACCACGGCACTTAGATCAAACGGTTCAGGCGTGGGATGCTACTTTTAAATCTAAAGAAAATGATGACTTTGTAGCTGGTCAAACGTGGTCATCTGCAATGTCATGCTACTTCTTACGTCCTAATTGGTGTCACAAGCGTTTAACCTTTACCGAGACACAACGTGCTATTAAAGCGCAGTCACGTATTTATCCAGAAGCTGTAGCAAAACTAATTGAAGACAAGGCTAATGGACCAGCTCTGATTGATACGCTAAAGCGAGATATTGATGGTATTACGCCAGTTAGTCCAGGGACTGACAGCAAGGAAACACGTTTTGCGTCAGTCAGTCCATTATTTGAAGCTGGTCAAGTTTATGTGCCACATCCAAAATGGATACCGCAAGTGCAAGACATCATTGATGAATGGTGTGGCTTCCCATTTATGAAACATGATGACAACGTGGACTCTGCAGGATACGCACTTATGTATCTAAGAAAGCACAAGAGAAAACAAACATTTGGATTTATTGGTTACTAGAAAGGAGGTTAAGTTTTGGGACTTTTTAGCAGAAAGAAGAATAAGCCACAAAAGCAGATGCGTGCAGACTTTATGGATTATGAATCAAAAGGAATAACTCCACAAAGATTCGGCGATACTGCTCCACAGCTTGTGATGTCAAACATTGATAGATATGACAAGTATGATCGGCAGATGCACCTTTTTAAGACCAATGCAATAGCCCACCGCATAGCAGTTATGCAAGCAGAAGCGGCAACGCGTAACTACTGGCGGCTAGTCATGGATGATCAAGACAAGCAAAAGGTTTATCAAAAGGGTATGGATGATCTTAACTTACAGGCTAAGATCACACAAGAGCTGATTTATCGCAATGTTAATGGTGGCTCATATCTTAACGTTAACGTAGATGAAAAGGATCAAACAGATCTTGCTACGCCACTTAATCCTGATAACATCTTGAAAGTCAAGTCAGTTAATGCCTTTGGTTTGAAGCACGTACAGAAAACACAAATCTGCAATGATCCGACTGATGATAACTACTTAAAAGAGGATTACATCACGCTAGACGGTCTTACAGATGGCGATGATGAATTTGGCAAAGAAAAAGACAGCATCAAGATTGATCACACCCGTTACCAGCACATCTCATTAGATAAGTTTGAAGATGATGCAGTTGGTACATCACTACTAGAGCGATGCTATGATCAGTTGAAAGTGTTGGACACTGCAGAGTACTCACTAGGCAAGATGCTTTATGAATACAACCTGAAAGTTATTAACAGTGATGCTTACTTTAACGGCAGTGAAGCTAAACAAGAACGCGACAAGCGAATGCTGAAAGAAGGTATGAGTACTGAATCAGTTGTTGTTGTCGGTTTAGATGAAAACATAAAGAAGGTATCAACTAACGCTGGCGGTATTCAGTCGCTTTATGATTTTGCTTGGCAACAACTAAGTACTGCAACTGGTATTCCTAAATCAGTTTTGCTTGGTGAACAGGCTGGTACGTTAGCTGGTGCGTCACAAGATGTCATTAACTACTATGAAACCGTTAAGGCAATGCAAGAACAAGTCATTAGACCGCAACTTGAATGGATTGTGCGCTTGCTTATGTGGTCAGAGAGTTGTGGCGGTAAGTCAGAAGACCCAGACAGCTTAGACTGGCACATTGAGTTCAATCCATTATTTAGCCAAGACGCTAATACCAAGACAAAGAACTTTGTAAATCTTGCCAATGGTTTAAAGACCTTAACAGACGCAGGAATTATGGGCACTGATGAAGCTCATGACATCTTAGTAAGCAAGAGCAATGACGCTTCTATTCCACTTGAATTGCAAGCTGACAGCGCAGTTGATTATCCACAATTATCACAAACTGATGTGGATAACTACAAAAAAGAAAAGAAACAAATCGAAAAAGACATAAAGAAGGCAAGCAACCATGGCAAGAAAACATAGACGAATCCCTAAGACTAGATACCCCATGAACTTGGAAAAATCTTATCTTAGGGCTATGAATCGACTTATTTTGTCATGGGAAAAGGTAGCACAGTACTACATGCAGTATTATTTGAAGCCTTACGTTTCAGGCGGCGCGTTATCTATTGATGCTGACGATGATGACAAAAATGACCCGCAAAAGATTGAAAGAATTGCAACCATTATCGCTTTGATGACGCTTGCTATAAAGAATGCTAAGAGTGACAACCAACTCGCAAGCATAGCAAGCCAATTCGTACTGTCTGTTAACAGTTTTTCATTTGACAATGTAAATTCACAAGCCAGAGCGATAGAAATGCAAGCAATCAAAAGTGATCCAACTATCGAAGCTTTTATTAGAGCAAAAATTAAAGAAAATACGTCTTATATTACGTCTCTACGTGATAAATACATCGCGCAACTAAGAAATGACATTTACAGATCAATTTCTGACGGTAAGGGTGTCACAGAATTAGCAAAGACGATTGTTAAGCGTACAGGCATGACATATAGCCATGCTAGATTGATAGCTAATGATCAAACAGGGAGTATTTTGGCACAGCTCAATAAATATCGAGCTACTAGAGCAGGCTTTAAAAAGTACATGTGGCAGTCAATGGAGGACGGTCGCGTTCGTCCCAAACATCAGGAACTAGATCGCAAGATTTTTAGATATGATGACCCAGACGGAGGCGACAACGGTATGCTTCCAGGCGAGCCAATCAATTGTAGATGTGTTGCTTTGCCAGCAGATGATGATATTTAGCACTCATTTGAGTGCTTTTTTTATGCAATGAAAGGAGAAATTACATGGCAGATACAACTATTAACACTGACGACAAGAAGCCAGTTACATTCAACCCACCAGTTAACAATGAACCAAAGTTAGCACCAGCTAATACAGCTGATGTGCCAGCACCTAAAGATCCTAAAGGCATGTTTGACTGGTCTGATGCTAAGCAATATGTGATCCAAGAGGGTGAAACATTGTTAGACGTAGCTTTGAAGTATCACGTAGCATTGCAACAACTTAGATACTTCAACCACCTTAATAAAGTCACTTTCAAGGTCAACAAGGGTCAAACTATCTACATTCCTAACAAGCCTATTAATGTGCCTTACGGAGCATAGTTATGGGCGTTGCTAGATATGATTTTGGTCAAAGTCATATTGATAAATTCAAGATTGATCCACAAAACGGATTTTTAATTGTTCGCGATGTTCCAA
This sequence comes from Lactobacillus sp. UMNPBX12, assembly GCF_002553955.1. NCBI lineage: Bacteria > Bacillati > Bacillota > Bacilli > Lactobacillales > Lactobacillaceae > Lactobacillus > Lactobacillus sp. UMNPBX12. The sequence goes on along the minus strand of NZ_PCYY01000009.1, from coordinate 39,292 downwards.
TCACTTTGACAGGTGTCAGAAAATACAGAAATCCAGACGGCACAATAGTTAGGGAGGCTAAAACCCCAGAAGAGCTGTTGTCTAAAGCAACTGTTGATTCTGCAAATGGCAAGCCTATCACTGACGACCACCCAAAAGATGCAAACGGTCAAAACGTCTTAGTTACTAAAGACAATTATCCAAAGTTCGTTAAGGGCTATATGGGCACTAATGCTCATGTCGCTGACGATGGGACAATCCGCAATGACATGACAATCATGGACCCAACTCTAATCAATGAGATTAGACACGGCAAAGAAGAATTATCAATTGGCTTTGAAATGGAGCTTGACCCCACAAAAGGCAAACTAGACGGTACAGCCTATGACGCTAAGCAAACTAACATCCGCATCAATCACGTTGCGGTAGTTGAAAAAGGGCGTGCGGGTCATAAAGTGCGGTTAAGTGCTGACAGTGATGATGCTGTTCAGGTTACAGATGAAACACCCAATGAAGAGAAAGGAAACAAAATGGAATTTACCAAAGTTCACAGCAAAGAATACGGCGACATTAGTGTTGCTACACAAGATGCTGACAAGTTAACCAAGATTATTGGCGATGCTGATGAAAGCAACTCCAAGCTTGAAAAACTTAAGGCTGAAAGAGACAAGATCAATCAACAAATCAAGGAACTTGAAGGCTCTAATGACAAGAGCAAAAAAGAAGCCGCTGATGCTAAGAAGAAGGCAGATGAAGCTCGTGCCCGTGCTGATGCGGCAGAAGAAGAAAACAAGAGCCTCAAGTCACAACTTGAAGGGGATGCCTTCGAAGACAAGCTTAATAACACCTTAGCTTTCAGAGAAAAGGCAAAGAAGATTGTTGGTGACAGTTTTGACTTTACTGGCAAGAGTGAACGTGAAGTTGAAGAAGCCGCTTTGAAGACTAAGTTCCCTGATCGCAGTTTTGACAGCGAAAGTGACGACTACGTTCGTGGTTACTATGAAAACTTATTCACTACTAATGCTGGTGGTGTTGGCTACGGTCGCACTGCAGAACAAGATTCAGAAGAATCAGCATATCAAAAAGCATTAGAAGCACGTCAAAACTTATATGAAGGGGGTGAATAATATGCCTTTACCAATCGGATACATGTACCAAGAAAAAGCTTTAGGTGCTGGTACTGTCGGTACTGTTCAACATTACAACATTGAACATGTACCTGCTGGCACTGACCTTAACTACGGTGTTGCAATCAAGATTCAAGACCAAGCAGGTGTAGTTGCTGATAAAGCACCTATTTTCGGAATCACTATTAAGCGTGGTTACGCAATGGGTGACGACTACAGCGCAATTGAAGATGATCACTGGTACAAAGGCGAAGACATGGGCGTTTTAACCGAAGGTGCTATCTCTGTACCAATTACTGCTGACGTTAACCGCCTTGACTTAGCCGCTATTAATGCTGACGGTACTTTCAAGCCAGCAGGTGCAGGCGATACCGCTGTAGGTCATTTCTTAACTGCAGGCGACAAGGACAGTACAGCGATTATCTATGTAAACTTAACTAGTGTTAACACTACTGCAACAGCTACGCCTGACGTATCAGGCGCAGGAAAGTGAGGTAAATAATGGCAGGATTTAATACAGGGGTCGCATACAGCAAGTTATTTAATGTGGTTGACCCAAAGGTTTTAGAACCTAAAAAGGAAGATTTACAAGGTAGAAAGATGTTTAAGATTAATACCTTATCTGATCCATGGGCTTTGACTTACGAATGGTCATGGAAAGAAATCATGGGTCAATCATCTGGTTATGCTGATCGTGCAACTGATATCACTGTAACTGATGTTAGCTATCACAATGAAATTGGTTACATCGCTGAAAGAACAGCTGCATTTGAATATTCACAAGCTGATCTTGAACGTGCAAACACTGGCGGCAGAAATCTCGACATCGTAACTGATCGTGCAGTTGCTACTCATGACGCATTAGCAAATTGGGAAGACGCTTTGATCTTTAACGGTAACGGTGACGACCGTCATCCAATTTACGGTTTAACTACTGATGCTAATAAGGCAGGATACCAAACTATTGATGACCCTAGCGTTACTTTGCAAAAGGTAGTTGATCCAACAAACGAAAATGCTTTTTCTGACGCATACAAGATCGTTAACTATTTCATGGATGCGGCTGCTAAAATCACAATGCTTCCAGGCTATCACAACGTTAAGCCTTATCTTGCATTAGCACCAAAGGAATACGATTTGTTAACTCGTCCATTGGTCAACCAATACAATCCAGATAAAACTTTATGGAACATGATCCAACGTGGTGGCAACAACGGTGAAAATGTCTTTGCTGGTATTCGCCCAATCACTGAACTTGAAGCTCAATACTGGAACAGCAAGACTGGCAAGGATGGCAAGAAAGACATGGCTATTGTCTATCTTGACACCCCTGACGTTGCACAAATTCAAGTTGCAATGGAACCACGCCGCTACGGTCAAGCTATCGCTTCTGCTGACAATGGTTTGAGCTACAAGCAGATGTACATCGAACGTACTGGTGGCTTATCTGTTAAGTTCCCAGCTGGTATCGTGCAACTTGCTGGCTTGAATGACGGCTCTGAAAAATGGGCTAAGAGCAAGGCAGACGCTAAGGCTGAAAGTGCAAAGAAGAGCAATTAGTGAGGTGAAATCACATGGCAGATTCAGAGATTGAAGAAATCAAACAGCTAGATAGCGATGCAACAGAAGACTTGACTGACCAACAGCTTCAAACTTACATAAACAACGCTCATTTGATTGCTTTAACTGATAAGTTCCCTAAGGATGTTGAATTTGACGATGTGCCTGTTTTAACTCTAGCAACTAGATACATGGCACTTCACTTAATCTCAACTAGAAGCGGTACTGCTGGCAGTGGTGTTGTATCTGAAAAAGTAGACGTTTTGGAAACTCACTATGCTAACACTGGTCGTCTTGACTGGTACAGCCGTTCACCGTGGGGACAGCTCTATTTAAAGCTCTTGAAAGAATTTGCCAGACTTGACACAAGCTTTGTGGTGATTCAACACTAATGAAAATCGAAGGATACAATCATATCCCTGAAATAACAAAAGAACTTGACTACTTAAACAAGCATCAAGTCGCTATTGGTTATTTTGGAGAGCATGAAAGCAGATTGCTAACCATTGTTGGTGCTAATGAATTTGGTGCAACGATTAAGCCAAAGAATGGAAAATGGCTTTGGATTCCAACTAAGGAATGTCCACGTGGCAAAGGTCCTAAGGATATTCAAGGCTTGTTTATTCCTAAAGGTCATAGAGTAGCGTGCGTTAATAACAACGGTAAACTAGTAGCTTATTTTTACTTGTCAAAGTTGGTTCAGATACCAGCCCGTCCATTTATCAGACAGGCTTACATGAACAACAAAGCTAAGTACACCAAGCTAGTAAGACACGGATTAACGCAGATATTTCTTGGTAGATTGACAGGCGAACAGCTACTCAATCGACTTGGCTTAGTTTGTACGGCTGACATCGCTAAGGCTTCAATTCGCTTGAAGCACCCAGCAAACAGACCAGTCACGATTGAACGTAAAGGGTCTGATAATCCATTGGTTGACACTGGCGAACTGCAAAGAAAAGTCACTTATAAAATACTGCACGTGTAATAGTAGGCTATAGAAAGTAGGAAACTATGAGCTTTAAAATGCGCCCTCAAAGATTAATTAACAAATTTGGTGTTGATCTCTGGGTTTGGACAGCAAGCAATTTTGCAAAACAAGAATATCTAGGCGGAGAAACCGTTTTTGACGATTATGATTCGCTTGACAAAGCTGATGCTGACAAATTGCATGAGCCAATACTGCCAATGTCTAGTCACCTTGCACAACTCTTCGGTCAGCTTAATGGCGGCGGGGAAGTGCAAGGCGATTTACTTTGGCTTTCACTTGGTAAATATCCAATTGGCACTGTAGTTTACTCACCAACGCAAGGCGGATTTTACAAAGTGACTAGCAGATCATCATATGACGGCTATACTGAGCCACATTTCTTTGAGTATCAACTAAAGGGGGTAGATCAAGATCAAACAAATCCAATCGCAGATGCCACCAATGAAGGATCACTACCTAGTGATCTACATCCTTATCCAGGTGGTTAATCAACTGCTTCACTGTAACGTATATCCTCAATATAATGCAGGATTGCGCGACAAGTATCCTTTCGTTACATATAGCTGGATTGATGCAGGTAGCAACACAACAATGGACGACATGGGCGAAATGGAAGTCACTCTTCAAATTGATGTGCAAGCTACTGATCAATATCAAGCTTTAGAAATGATAACCAGCCTGCACAAAGCTCTAAAATGGAGCTATGGTTATCGCAGATATTTTAAGCAGGCACACATAATTCCACATAGCGTATCGGGGACGAACGCCAAGCCTAGTTATGGTTACGGAGCCGTAATCAGTGACTATTGGTTTGAGTGTTCGTTTTCTTTATATGATCTTGGAACTATTTATAAACCAGAAGACCTTAACTTTGTATTTAATGAATCAATCATTGAATCAATTAAGGCAATGAACACAATGAATGGAACATCCATTAAAACTAGTAAGGAGGACAAATAATGGCAACAACCATCAATTCAGTCGCACCATATGACCATCCTATGGACGTTAATGTCGTGATGACTGTTTTACGCCCACAACCTGTCAAGGACTTGGGCAATATTCTACTTTTGAATGCCACTTCTGCAGATCCAAAAGCAGGAGGCACTTTGTCAGACACTTTGAACAGCACTGACATTTTGAACGGCATCTTGTTGAGAAAAACTGACAAGACTACTGGTGCTATTTATCGTGAATACAGGAATCTTGACGCTGTAGCTGTCGATTACAAAGAAGGCACACCAGTCTACAAGAAAGCATCAGCATACTTTGCACAAAGTAATCACTCTGACCGCATTGCTGTCTTGGATTATGACAAGAGTAAGGCATATGAGGCTCTCAAGGCATTCTGGTACTTTAACTGGACTTTCGCTATTTGTGTAGACAACACTATTGACGATTCAGCCGTCAACTTATCAAGCATCTTTGAAGTCAACAAGGATCACTTCTTAGTACTTCAAACAGAGAACATTTCCCAATACACGCAATTCAACGGTCAAAACTACACTATTGGTCTTAGTCACGACTTAGATGAACCAATGGATGCCGCTTTTGTTGGTGCAATTGCTACGCGTCCAGTCGGAGCGGTTACTTGGAAGTTTAAGAACTTAGTTGGCATTACTGCTCAAAACTTAACTACACAAGAACTTGCAGGTATTAATCAAGTTCATGCCATCGCTTATGAAGAAACAATGGGCAGGGGTCAAACATCAGAAGGTACAACCTTATCTGGTGAATACATTGACTTGCTTCATGGTGTGCTTTGGGTTCAAACAACCGCACAGGCAAAACTTGAAAAGATGCTTCAAGAAAACGGCAAAATTCCTTATGAAAGTAAGGGTATTGCAATGATCGGTGCTGTATTAACGGAAGTCATGAATAAAGCTTACGAAATGGGAATCATCATGACTGACGATGCGACAGGTCGTGCGATGTTTACTGTTACTACTACGCCACGTGAACAACAGTCACAAAAACACTTGTCAGAAAGATTTTATGATGGTGCAAGCTTTGAATATCACGCTTCAAGCGCTATCCACACCATTACTGTTAACGGCACTGTTGATTCAGACACCGTTTTGGCGGCTTAGAAAGGAGAATTAAATGCCTTCAAGAATTAGAATTGGAAAACTTCATGAATATGACGCTCGTGAGTCAACATTGATGATTAATGGCCATTTGATCCAAGGATTTTCAGAAAACAGTATGTTCACTATCCAAGATGACCAAGATTCTGCGAGTTTGAAGATTGATCCACAAGGTACGCCAACTAAGTCACGTAACAATAGCACAAGTGGTACTATGACTGTTCCATTGGATGAAACTTCACCATCCAACGCACTTTTATTGAAATACTTCAATGAAGACACAGTGTTCCCAGTGGATTTAATTACTTCAACTGCTCATGTCTCAACAACTTATGCGTTTATTACTAAGCGTGCAAACTTGGAAGGACAAAAAGTAGCTAGTGATCGTAGCTGGAATATTAAATTGATTAACTACGAAGAAACTGCAGTTATCGACTATGACGAATAGTTGACGGTTGCAAAAAGACCTATCATGAAATTCTTATCAAAGGAGATTTAAGATGACTGAAAAAATTAATAATGCCAAATTGGCACAAGAACAACATGACGAACAAGTGAGAATTAAGAAGCAAGCTGAATCTAGCAAGATCGAATCATTAGAAGGCAAGACCAAGACCGTGACAATTAGAAAAGGCACTGATCAGGAATACACGCTTGAATTGCAATTTCCAGGTGTTGAAAGAGCTTCAACTTTGATTGAAGATTCAAGAAATCCGTTTGGACAACCAAACCTTCCAGAATTGCTTAAGGAATCATTGAAAGACGTTGTGATCGCTCCACATATTGAATCTCTTAAATGGTGGAATCAGCATGAGGGTCTTTATGAAGCCGCCAACGCAGTTTTGAATTTTCTTACTGAAAAACTCTAATGTTAATTTAGATGATCAACAACTAGAAAAACAAGCTGATTATTCAGAGATTCCATTGCGCTTAGTAATGCACGGTGTCCCTGAAAAATTAGTAAAACATGCAACGCCAGATCAACTAATGATTATGCTGAAAATTGTTACTCGTGACATGGATCAGCAAGCAATCATTAATGCTAACCATATTGGGGAGCTGTTTGGTGGAAGCAGTAATCAAGATGAAAGTTAAGAGGTGAAGCCTATCAAGTAATTGATGGCTTTTTATTTTGCACTAGAAAGGAGGTAACTATATGGCAGACATCGAGCATCTAGGCATAGGAATTAACACAAATATTGATTATGATTCATTGACTAAAGCTAATGAGACAACCAAAAAGTTTATTTCTAACCTAGGTGTTCTTGAAAAAAGACTTAATCGGTTAAAAGTCCCAACTGGCTTGTCAACTGACTTGAACAAGATCAAAGCGTCAGCTGACAATACAGCAAAATCAGTTAGCGATTTAAAAAACAAGTTTAATGGTTTTGCTACAGCTGGTGAATCAGCAAGCAGACGTGTTGATAGTGCTACAAGTAAAAACGTTATCAGCATTAACAAGTATCGTGACGCTATGAATCAGTTTTCACCAAGCATGAAAAGAGCTGGCGATACTGCAAAAGAAGCATCGCAAAGCTTTAATACTGCTAAAGGTGCGGCTGAAAAAGCTGGTGCATCTATGGATAAAACCAGAGAATCCAGTGAAAGAACCGCCACAGGCTTTGGCAAGCTTCACGAAGCTGGATCTAAGCTGGTAAACATTAGCACGATGATAGCCGCATCAATGGTTCCTGTTGCGGCGGCTTTTAAAAAGGCAAATGATGAAGCTATTAAGTTGGCTGATGAATACAATGTCATCAAAAACTTACAGGAAACAGGCGGTGACAGTGCTAAAACTGCAAGACGTAATACAGCCGCTATTCAGAGAGAAAACAGAGCTTTATCAATCAAGTATGGTGTTGATCAAAATGATTTAGCTAAAGGCTCTGAGCAATTACTCAGGCGAGGTTATTCTGGACAACAAGATTTAGCCGCGCACAAGTACTTTGTTCAAGCCGCTAAAGCAACTAATGAAAGTTATAACGACATAGTTGCCGCCGCCGCACCAATGCTGGAACAATTTGGCTATAAGAAAAAAGCTGGTACAAGCAAGAAAAAGATGGCTGACTACACCAGACAAGTATTAAACAAAGCCGCTTATGTTGGCGATGTTACTTCTGGATCAGTTGGTGGTGAAGGTGGTTTTGGTAACTCCTTTAAGATGTCAGGATCAATTCTTCACTCAACTGGTCAATCTTTATCATCATCACTTGCTGTTTTGGGTACTTTGTCAAACTTTGGCGAAGAAGGTACACAAGCTGGTACTGGTGTACGTCAAATTGTTTCAAGCTTATTAGGCGCTTCCAAGAGTAAGACCAAGTCAGCCGCTTTGCATGATTTAGGCTTAACTGCTGGTGATTTCTTTACAAAGAATGGAAATATGAAGCAGTTGCCTGATGTTTTTAGAATCTTGCATAACGCTACACGTGGTAAGAAGTCTGACCGTGTACAAAGCGACTTTAAACAGATCTTTGGTCAAACTGGATTTAATGATGCTTCTATCCTAACTAAGAACTATCAAGACGTTGCTAATAATGTTAAGGCGGCTAACAGGGCTAACAGTACAAACTACATAACCAAATTATCTAATAGCAACATGAACTCTCTACAAAATCAGTTAGAGAAGACGAAACAGCTATTTAATGATGTTGGGATGTCTTTTGCTAAACAGATAGCGCCTGGACTTGCTAACATGCTTAAACTTGTTAACAAAGTTCTTGAAGCTGTTAGGGGTTGGCCTCAGCCTGTTAAACGCACTCTTGGTTACATTACTGCTATCACTGGTGCATTAAGCACTGCAACTGTAGCAAAGAGATTAGCTGGTAACCTTTTGGGAATTGGCGGCAAATCTGCTATTCAGGGTACTGCCAAAGGTGCAACAGGTGGCGCAAACAGATCATTAATTGGATCGGCACTTAACTTTGCAAAAACTAATGCTATTGGCGGTAAGTTTGCAAAAACAGGAATAGGGCAAAAAGCCACTAAAATGTTAGGCGGCACGGCTGGCAAAGGTGCTACTGCCTTAGCTGGTGTCGGTATTGCCGCAACTTCTGGCGTTGATCTCTACAAGGCGATAACTGCTAAAAACTCAACCGCTAAGTTTAAAAACTACGGCAAAAGTATTGGTTCAGCAATCGGTGGGGGTATCGGACTTTGGCTCGGTGGTCCTGCTGGTGCGGCAGTCGGTACTATGCTTGGTCAAGTTGCTGGTGGCTGGGCTGGTAAAATGGCTAAGCAATTTAGCAAGACTAAGTTCGGCAAGGCAATTGGTAAGAGCTTCAATCAAGCTGTTTGGAGTATTAAGCAAGCTCTACGTCCATTGGGGCGCACTGTTCATAGTTCTCTTGGTACTGTTGGCAAAGAATTTAATTCGCTTAATCGGACAGTTGGTAAAGCATGGCGTGATCTTAACAGAAACAAAGATTTTAGAGCGTTCAAACGCAATTTATCTAATTTCTTTAAATCATCAATAGTTGCAACTGCGCGATTTGGAATTAAGCAAGTTACTACTATCTTTAAGACTGGAATCAGGGTAGCAATTGACGTTATTAAAGGCTTAACCAAGATATTCAAGGGAATTGTTGGCGTTGTTAAGAATACTGTCAAGCTTGTGTCTGATGTCTTCCATGGTCGTTGGATCAAGGTCTGGGGCGATGCCAAGGGTATCGTCAAAGGCGCAGTTAAGATGATGACTGGCTGGATTGATACGCTTAATAAAGTTACACAAGACATCTTTGGTGGAATTATTAGTACTGCTAAAAATGTTTGGGACTTTGTTACTGGTCATGACAGTAAAGTATCTAGTCACCACGAAAACTCAACTAGTGTTGGTAGTGCTAATAAGCAAGTTGCCAATATGCAAAACGGTCAAGGCGGCAAGCATCATGCAGGTAAATCACATGCAACGACTATTGCTGACATTAACAAATCAACTCATTTAGGCGCACATGCTAACGGTACTGCTTCTTTAGTTGGCGAAGCTGGTCCAGAACTTGCTTACAAGCCTTACTCAAATAGAGCGAGATTACTTGGTGCAAGAGGTCCACAAATCACTCATATCCAAGCAGGCGAAAAGATCCTTAACGCCCGTGATACTCGTAAAGTCATGAGTGGCGGTCTAGGCACTGGATTAATTCTTAAGGGATATGCTACAGGTAACACTACGCTTGGCAAAACAACTAAGAAAGTTACTGATGACTACAAGCAGATCAAAGACAAGTCCACGAAGTCGCTTAATGAGCTGACCAGAAAGAATAATTCTAGCTGGCGTAATATAACAAGCACTACGACTAAACAAGCTGAGAAGAGCCGAAAAGGGGCAATAAACAAATACAGCGATATGAGCAAAGGTGTCACCAAACAAATGACATCATTGCACAGTCATGTTGTTGATCTTGCCTCTACGACTTCTAAAGGTTTTGGTAAAGAGCTAAATCACATGACCAAGTACGCTCATTCAGCAATGAATGGCACGATTGATGAAGTTAACTCTGGTATCAAGGGCATTGATCAAGTTCTTGGTCAATTTGGTGGTAACACTCAAGTTATTAAGCCTGTTAAGTTCGCACGTGGTTCAAATGGTCGCTTAACTCAAAATACTGTAGCTATGGTTAACGATGCAACTACTGGACCAGTTCAGGAAGCTATCGTCAAAAACAGTGGTGAGATTTTATTCCCACGTCACAGAAATCAGATTGTCGGACTTGAAAAAGGTGACGCTGTTCTTAACGGCTCTCAAACACAAGAGCTGGCACAATCAATTGGCTTAACTCACTTTGCGAAAGGATCAGGGGTAAGTCATAGTGCATTGAGAAAAATTGCTGAAAAAGCTGGTGCTAACCCTGCTAAAAGCTTTGCAGATATGTACACAAGTAACATCAAATCTGCAGGAGCTGACTTTAGGAAGGGCGCAATCGCACTCGCTAAGAACTCATCAACGCACTATGGAAATCCATGGTCAACTGCAATGTGGACTGTCATTAACAACGCTATTGGTGGTGCTGACGGTAAAGGCGGTACCCGTGAAGCATTCCTGAAATATGCGGAGTCAACGTTTAGCGGCGTTCCATATCAAATGGCTGCGGCTTCAAAGAAGTTGTCTGACTGTTCAGGTATGGTCATGCAAGCCTTGCGTCATTTTGGTATTAACATCGGTCGTACGACTGTAGCAATGCAGGAATCTAGTGGCGTGCAATATCTAGGTAAGTCATTATCTAAGACACTGCCTGGCGACTTGGTCATCTTTGGTCATGGTACAGGTGCCGCAGGGCACGTGGGTATCATTAAAAATCCAAAGACAGGTACGATGTTCAACGAAACTGAACCGAGAGCGCACGTTTCAAGAATCGCTGATGATAAAGGCATGGGCTACGGTTATTACCGTGTAAGAGGTTTGCACAATGCCACTCAGTCCAAGAAAACTGCTAAGGCAGATAAAAGACTTATAGCACTTGCTAAACGTGAGTTGGGTAGTTCTGCTATCAAATGGATCAAGGAACAGCTGGGCGATGATTTCGGCTCACTTGGTTCATTCAGCATTGTCGGTGACTTAAAAGAACGTGCAAAGGCATTGGCTGGCGGATTGAAGAAACTCGATCCACGAGCAACCAAGAATGGTATTGCTGCTATCTTAGGTAACTGGAATTTTGAATCTGGTGGTTTAAATCCCAGTGCTGTTAACTCTAGCGGTGGTGCTTCTGGTTTAGGTCAATGGCTAGGTGGTCGTAAGACTAACTTAATGGCATTTGCGAGACGTAAAGGCAAGAGCTGGACAAATCCGGCTGTACAGTTGGAATTTGCCGTAAGAGGTGAAGGCTCAGACAGTGCTATCTTGCGTCGTGTCCTAGAAGGTCATGGTAGTGTTGCAAGTCTAGCCAACATGTTCTCAGCACAATGGGAACGTGGCGGTTACAATGCCCAACACGTCAAAGGTGCTATGGAAGTTCGCAAGGTTCTTGGTTTTGCAAAGGGTGGTCGTCCTAAAGCACATACACCATTTATAGCTGGCGAACATGGTCCCGAATTAATAACCGCTGATGGTCCAGTTAAGGTTGATACTCACGAGGAGACTAAGAGCAAGCTAAGAGCCGCAACAATTCACAAGCCTGTAGTTAGTCCAGTTAAGCGTGAAGTTGGTTCACACCCCATTACGATTAACATTAACGTAAATGGCAATGTTGAAGGTAAAGAAGCAAGTCTTAGAAGATTAGCTCAAATGATTGGTGATCAAGTTGACCAAAAACTTGATGTATTATTTGAACACATCGCTAACGATGGCGGTGTAGATGAAAGTTACTATTAGGAGGTGAGACTTTGACGACTAAAACTAAAAAGAGAACGGCTGAACAAAAAGCCTATGACGATATGAAGTACTGGGACAAACAGCGCAAGCATGAAAGTGCTACATACATCAAAGCCTTTTCTAAGGCACAATCTTATGACTTTAACTCTCATAAAGCTAAAGGCAAAAAGAAAGAATCTTTGATTCGTAAGCGCAATAATTGCTTGAAGCTGGTTGATGCGGCTAAAAAGCGCAAAAACCGAGCTAAGAAAAATTATAAAAGCGCTAAAAGCAGATATGACAGGATAGTTAAGCAGAAGGCTGATGTAAGCAATAAACTTAACCAGATTGCTGATCATGCTGTTGGCTGGAAAAACGAAGGTAAGGCGGCCATTTTTAGATCAGACGGCAAAGGAGATATAATTTACATCTCGCCTGCTGACGGTGAAGATGAAAATGTTTCATCAAATATTACGTCTTATCCAGTCGACAAAGGCGCTCCCTATAGTGACTATTCAAGAGTAAGCAGTAAGGGCGCTACCGTTGCTGGTATTATCGTTGGTAAAGATAAAGCTGACGCATATCGTAAATGGCAGATGCTTAGCAGTTGGAACAACAACCACTATAGGTTGAGTTATAAAGGCGACTTCTATTACAAGCACTATCTAATCGCTAACATGTCAAACAGCTACAAGAACTTGAGGGACAATATTGAAGTATCAATAACATTCCAGTTTGTTTATGAAGCTGAGATCACGACTTCTAATGACAGTCATCATCACAGAAAATCGTCTAAGTCATCGAAGTCTGTAGCAGGAAACAGAAATAAGAAGTACACAGCTATCACGGTTAAGAGTGGTGATACCTTGTGGGCACTATCTCAAAAATATGGCAAGTCAGTAAAATGGATTGCTAAAGTCAATAACATCAAAAATCCTAATCTGATTTATCCAAAAACAAAGATAAGGGTTAGGTAGGTGATTGAATGAGAAATTATATTCCCGTAGATGTCGACAATATGCCTGACATCTTTGAAATACCGTTAGCTGGTGAAGTTTACACTTTTAGAATTGACTATAACGAAGTAGCGGACTTTTACACCGTAACAATTTGGCATGATCAAAAGAGACTCCTATCGCAGGAGCCTCTTTTATTAGGTCAATTAGTTGGTATTGATATTCCTGATCCAGAATTGCCAAGAATCGACATTAGAACCATGGATGAAACAGGTCATGCAAAAGATGCTGGCAAGGGCAGTTTGGGTTATGAAGTTCAGATGTATCTTGACGTTGTTGATCCAAATGGATCAGAAACAGAAGACCCGTCACGCAAGCCACTTGGCTATGACCCTAATGAAACTGATGATGACTTAACAGATGAAGAGGTGTCCTACTAATGATTATCACTAGAGACCCTCACATGCGTTTTGTTGCAGAAGATGACAAGGGACACAAGCAAGTTGTTTATAACGATGAAACTTATGAACATAACTATCCTTTTACTTTTGAGTGCCCTTTTAGTGATCAGGCTGTCCCTCAAACTAATACAGTAGTTTTGATGAACCTGACAAAAAAGCATAAAGCATTTTATAAGAAGGGGATGCACTGCTGGGTCGATTTTAATTGGGGAAAAGAGCCGAAAAAAATCGCAGAAGGTTTTATCAATGGTCACATTAAATTCAGCAGTGACGGTGTTACTGATCAAACGACTATTACTTTTACCGAAGGCACTAACTACAGCAATGTAAAAGCTAGAGCTATGCGGATTAAGAAAACAAAAAAGGTCAATCACTACAAAACAATCACGGTGACTGAAAAAGGTCACTTTGAAGAAAAAAGAGTGAGTGTCCCGTTTATTGAAACTTACAAGCGCGGTCCAAAGAAAGGGCAGAAGCGTGTAGTACACCACTGGCAAAAGAAAAAGGTCTGGGTCAAGCCTAAAACTAAAAAGAAACGCGTCAAAACACGCGCCCAAAAGGCTTACTTTGCTAATATGACTTTTCGCAAAGGAACTAGCTATAAAAAGATTATCCAAAGTGTTGCCGCACAAGCTGGCATTAAGATTGACAGGCTTGACTTGACTAAAGATTACACAATTAAAAAGTCATATACAGCCAAAGGCAAGCCACTAACGCTTTTAAAATATTGGGCTAAAAAGGCTAAGTCTGAGATGACTTATGAAAGAGGCAAGCTAGTCATCGTTAATCCTAATGCACCAAAACATACATGGTACAAGATTGATGATAAAGACTTGATGCAAGTTCCTGCAGAAAATGAGGCAAGTGACGATAAAAAAGGCGCTGTAACGTGGGAAATCGTCACACCGCTCATTCCTGATGTAACAACAAATACAGGGATCATCATGAACTCAAAATACTTAAAAGGTAAGTTCTATTGCAAAGGTGGCTCACACACGTTTGACGGTGAAAGTCCTAAAACTCAAGTTTCTTTGGTAAAGATAAAGAGGTGATTATATGCGGTCAGCAAATCAAAAGAACAAGAACTGGTATGAAGCGTTGCTGAAATTGCTAAACAATATTTATACAAATATTGATGTTGGTTTTCCTGCTAGGGTTATCAGTTATGACAAGAAAAGACATGTAGCTGACATTCAGCCGCTATTTAACTTTTCAGACGGCACAAAAAAAGCACAATTGCTGGATGTGCCTGTTGCAGAAAACTGTTATATCGTTGATGAAATTCTTGAAAGACTTAAGCCAGATTTTTCAGCAATTGATTCAAATTCTAGCTTGCCTGAACACTCTAAAACAAATCTTGTTAAGCACTTGCCTAAAAAGAAGCTAATGCGAAAAGGAGTACTTGTCACGGTGCTTGTGTTGGATCGTGACATGGACAATTGGAAAGGCGGCAGGAATGCTGACGAGTTTACGCCAGCCTCTAATCGCACACATGATATTAATGACGCTGTAATCATCGGAGTATTGGGCGGTGATGCTGTAGATGGCTAATGATATTAAGCTTGGTGAAAATCATGACTTCGTAATTGATCCAATTACGCATGATCTTGAAATAACAAACGGGCTTGATGAAATTGCACAACGTATTCAAGCCACACTAGAGATCAGATATGGTGAAATGGAACGGCTTGACCCTGAAATGGGGGCTGATTATACCAATTTTTTGGGCAAGCACCTTGATAAACAAGCCGCCGCAGGTGACATGCGAGCTGTTATTGAAGCTAAAGTCCCAGAGGTTGAGACCGTTGATGAAATTAATTTTGAAAAGTTACCTAATAGAAAGCTAAAAATTACTTTCAGGGCAACTGCTAATGTTGGTGAAGTGGAAGGAGGGATAGAAGTTGACAATTGATTGGGGATTAAAGAAAACAGGATACATAGCACCGACTTATGAAGAGTTTCTTGATAGTGTTGAGGATGATTTTCGCACAAGATTTGGTGATAAAACAGCTCTTACAAGTAATGCCAATCTTGGTGTTATCGCTAGATTAATGGCTGACGCTGTTTATGATCAAACACAACAGCAAGAAATGATCTATTATTCAAGATTCTACTCAACTGCTTTCGATTCATCTCTTGATCGCCTAGCCGCTAACGTTGGTTTATGGCGCAAAGTTGACGCTCCTGCACGTGTGCAGATTGTAATTACTACAAGTGATGAATACCTAATCCAAAAAGGTGAAAAGTTTGAAACCGAGGACGGTTTTATCTTTGACCTTGTTGATGATGTGCTTACAACTAAGCAAAATGACGGCACTTTTCAAGGCACTGGTAATGTACAGTGTGAAGAAAAAGGTGAAATTGGAAACGTTGATGCTAATACAATCACGATTGTCTCTAATCCTGATGAAGACATCATTTCTGTAACTAATCCACAGCCTGCTGGTGGTGGTCAAGATTATGAAAACGATGAAACATTCAGGAAACGTCTAATCATGGAAAACGCGGCAAGACCAGGTCCAACAGAGCTAGGAATTAAATCTGCTTTGATGAATCTATCAGGCGTTAAACAAGTTGGATTCATTGATAATAGTAAATTTGTTCCTGATGAATACGGCAATCCACCATGTTCGGTGCATGTGTATGTACTAGGCGGCAATGATCAAGACATTGCTCAATGCTTAATTGATCATGGTGCGGCTGGTATTAATCTAGCTGGATCACTTGCATATTCTGCTAAAGATGCGGCTGGCGACATCAAAGAAGTTAAATTTGATCATGCTAAGCAACATCGAATTTATGTGAAAGTACAAGTCAATATTAATGACGCTTGGAATAGTGACAACTGGATTGATGATGTCAAAGAAGCAATCTGTGATGAAATTAATTCATTGGAGCTGGGGCAAAAGCTGTATCTAACACGACTTTATCCTGTTACTTATGACGTTAATGGTGTTAACGATGCTGTTATCACGATTGGCAGTGATAGGACTAATTTAGGCAGTGCGGATATTGCTGTAGATCGTTCAGAGTTTGCTCATTGTGATCTTGACGATGTGGAGGTTGATTTGATTGGTTTATGAGACAACTGACCAACTGATTGCAGAAGCGGCAGATCACTGGAACAAGCGCCATGATACGGTCTTTTACAATCTTATTGACATCTTTAACCAATATCTTGGCAAAATTGATGACAATGGCAAAAAGATTGAAGATTGGACTGAACTAAAAAATGCGGAAGGTACAACACTAAATTTAATCGGACAAGATTACAAAGCCTACCGAATCAGTGACGATGATGAAACTTTTAGATTTATCATCTTTATCAACATCTTGATGTCACATGCACAAGGTACGATTCCATCAATAATTAAGATTATGAGTACTGCACTTGATGCTCCTACGGATAAATTAAAAGTTTATAAAACAGGGGTAAGACATATTGGTATGGAAATACCATTTGACTATGTCAAAACAGTGCAGATGCAGAAATTTATCGTTGAAAATATTCAACGACTTCTGGCTATGGGCTACTGGATTGATGAAATTATTTTTCGCACCTCTACACCACTGCCACTATACATTGGAGTTGGTGGTCAGATCAGTAGCACTTCAATTTGGTCTGCCAATACTGTTTGGTGGACTGGCTGGAAAGCAAAAACAGAAGAAAAACCTTTTGCAGGCATTATAGGCAGAATGAGTGATACATCAATTTGGAAAGCTAAAACAACAATTTGGTGGAGCGGTTGGAATGCTAAAACTACACCAGATTATTATGTTGGAATGGCTGAAAGATATATTTCTAGTTCTGTTTGGTCAACGGCAATAAATTAATTCAAGCGCTTTTTAGTGCTTTTTTATTTTGCAAAAGAAAGGAGTAAAAATGGCAGACGGATATAAAAATAAATTGCGATCAAGTATTTTAACAAATAGCGGTCGTCAGACTTTCCTACAAGTTGGCAACGGCGTTGGTACTTTAGTCTACACGCGTGCTATTCTTACAAGCCAAACTATGAACGATAGCAACGGAAATCCGCTTGATAACGAAATTATCGCAGGATTTAGCAATTTATCAGATGATCTGAAAGATGGAAAATTACAAATTACGCCAGTTACAGGCAATCATTTTGAAGTAATTGCTAACTTTGATAACAAAAACCAAGCGCAGGACATCGTTTTTAGAGCTATCGGCTGGTACGCGCGCATTGATACTAAAAATGGCAATGGTCAAACAGTAAAAGGACCAGAAAAATTAATTGCTGTCTCACCAACAACTAACGAAAGTGAAGTGCTAGCTGCTGGTAGTCCAGACGGTTTGTCTACACAAGTAATTTCTGCAGCGCTTGATATGACAATCAGTAATGCTGCGAATATTTCAATGACTGTCAACGATATTAGTTATGTTACAAGGGCAGAGCTTAACGCGTGGCAGACACAAATTGAAGATACAATTTCTGCTGGTTATATTGAATTGCCTATGCGTAATAGTCAAGGACAACAACTATTTGACCATGACGGCAAGGCGATCTCATTTAAGAAGCTTTTAATTGATACTGATAGAACGCTATCACAGCAAGGCAAGCCAGCAGATGCAAACGCAACAGGGCAACGGCTTAACAATATCGACCGCAGTCTTGAACAGCTTAATCAAGATTTGTATAGCAAGTTTGATACAAAGCAGAATGCGCAAGACCTTAAAAACGGTATTATTGCTAATGCTGACGCTAACAGAGACCAAGACAACAAGATTGCAGTATTGCAAAATCGAGCTTCTGAATTAGAAGCAAATACTCAAACGATTCACTTGCTTGGTCATGATTGGAGCGGTCTAAGCGGTCATGCAAGTCAACAATTTAAGGCTGCACGCCAGTTCATCGTAAATGATGCAACTTTGACAAATGCCAATGCTTATGCAAACGCAAAGGCAACAGGCGACGCAATCAAACAAAACTACCAACAACTAAGTCAAGCGATCGGAATTATCTGTGCTTGGCTTGATAACTTAGGTAATCAGCAGGTAATAATCGATCTTAAAAACCGATTATCTGCGTTAGAAGATTCAAAGAAGGAGACTAAATAATGGCAAACGTAAGAATCCAAGACTTTAACGAAAACTTGAAACCAGATACTAACAACGATTTTTTAATGACTTTTAATGACGGTTCTGAATCAAAAACTAGATTAAGAGACGCATTTTACAGTTTAGTGCCAGACGGCGCGCCAACTCATAACAACGTATTTCGTGGTCAAAACTTAGGTGCGCTTAATGCTACACATATTGCCAACATTCAAAATGGTTCATTCCATGACATGTTCATTGGTGACTACTTCCAAATTAACGGTTCAAACTACGTAATTGCAGGCATTAACACAAAACACTTACACGGCGATAACATGCAACTCGGTAATCACTTGCTCTTAATGCCAGACAGATTCTCTAAGTCAGAAGACGGCACCGTATTAAGAAGTAACGGTAAAGATACTCACTACATGAATGACACTGACACTACGGCTGGCGGTTTTGCAGGTACTAAACTTTACAAGACTATCATGCCATCTATTCAAAAGAAACTTGAAGCGGATTTTGGTAATCACTTATTAAACTTTAGAGAAGTTGTTTCTACACATGTTGATGATAATGGCGCACCAGATCAAGCAGAATGGCGCGATGCTAAACTTGGTATTCCTAACGAAGTGATGATCTACGGTACTACATTAAACGGAAATAATAAAAACGGTTCATGGTACAACACCGGTGACGATGATACACAATTACCATTATTCCGCTTAGACCCAGATGAAATTACTAACCACAGAGATTGGCCATTCTGGTTGAGAGATATCCGTTCTGCTTCGGGGTTTGCTCTTGCCGGCACCGATGGCGGCGCTAACTGGGGCGGTGCTTCGGACTCTTGGCATGGTGTTCGGGCTTTCTTCCTCATCGGTTAATCTTTAAATCCAGCGACCATTTATGGTCGCTTTGCCGATAGAAAGCAGGCACAAAATGAAAGCTTTATATATAGATTTATTTGAGCGCTGAAAGGTGTTCTTTTTTATTGCAAAAGAAAAGGAGAAATTATGAATAACGATATTAACCAAGATGTTAAGCAAGATGCACCAGTTACTGATAACCAAACTACACCAGTGACTCCAGTAGCTCCTGCTGTTCCAGACAGCGTAAAGCTTGATTTATCAGCAGATCAAGCAGAAATGGTGCAAGATCTTTTAAGTAACTTCGTATATGCTTATCGTTCTGATCGTGAGGTTGACTGCAAGCGTGAACTTGTGCGCAGAGATCAAGTTGGCAAATACCCATATATTGCAGAAGCACCAGATCCATCAATTATTAATCCAATTTACGATTGGGTAGGCAAGAAGTGGTACTCAAAGAGCGGCTCTACTAGCTTGCCAGAAATTACGCAGGCTGTTAAGACTTTGCAAAACGATCAACAAGTTGGCACTGCTCAAAATCTTGCTTTGACTAAGGCTGTAAAGGAATTGAGCGAAGGTCAAGCTGATCAAAATAAGTTGCTTTCATCAATGCAACACTTAATGCTTCAACTTGCAAGCGGTAAGGTAACTACACCGGCTGTGCCAACTCAACCAACTACTGATGACAAGACAACTGATAACACTAATGGAGGTAATAACTAATGACTACTAGTATTTACGATATGTTTGTTCAAATGTGGATTCTTGACTATGAAATGAAGCTTGAAGGTTTTGGCAAAGCTTACTTTCAAGGTTTAGTTAAGAGTGGTCAACTCAAGACAGAAGATTATCAAAAGATCGTGGGCGAAGCTTATGAAGCAACTGATAACCAAGTTAGCGTTGCGCCTCAAGCTTAATGGCTTGTATGCAATTTTAGGGCTGTATGCAATTTTAAAGGGTGCAGCTTTAATGACTAAGAAATATCCACAATTTTACTTTCCACCAGAATTGCGCGGGCTTATGAACAGCCCGGTTTTGCAGTGGGCTTTAATTGTGGCTGGTGTTCTTATGATTGGTTATATTCTTTCAAGTTATAACAACGAACACATAACAGGGGTATTAATCAGCTTCATTGCAGGATTAATTACTATTTTGTGTTTATTAGAGTTTGAACACTGGTATTTCTTAGATGATTATGGACCAGTATTAGCAAGTGATTTAACTGTTTTAGCAATAACAAGCTGGACGGCACGACATAGATGTAAACGCTAGGACAGGGGGTCGTGCAGTGAAAATAGATTTGAACGACCTTTTGTATTTAGTTTTCGGTATCTTATCTGCTTACTTTACTTTTAGGCTGAATAGTAAGAAATCCGACAGAGATTACATCATGGAGCAGAACAAAAGACTGAACGCAGAAAATAAAAAATTACTGCGGGAACTCAATGAATTAAGAGAGGAGAAAGACAATGAAACCAAACACTAGAATTTTAGATTACGTTGCATTGGTGCAAGACGGCGTTTTAACCGTGGACGATGTGCCACAAGATGTTAAGGGCGAAGTTACCAAGTGGGTGCGCTACTTGGCAGGTATCAAAGACGAAACCATGGTCAAGGACCCAGACGCAACCAAGCCAGCGGTAGAGGATAAGCCAGTAGACTACACCCCTGCTAAGACGGGCGACATCACTAGCGGCGTACTTACTACTAAGAAGGTGACCCAATAATGAATCTCACTGAATTAACTGCTTACATACAAATCGTTGTTTTGGCTATCGTCGCTATCTGTGTCGGTATCTCTACTAGTATCGAATACTTTGCCAAAAAGTCGGCTAAACCACTTCCAAAGCAAGTAATGACTATTGATGAGATTGCTAAGTTTGTCGTAAGCGAAGCCGCAACGCTGGATATTTCTGGTGCCGAAAAGAAGGTCAAGGCTGTACAAGCCTTACTTGATCAAGCCAAGCAAGAAAACAAGCCAGTGACCGAGACAGTTGCCAAGGGCGCTGTCCAACACGCTTATGACCAAATGACAGCAGACAAAGCTAAGGAAGAGGCTACACAAGACCAAGACAAAGATGCGCAACCCGTCGGCTTTGTAAGTGGTTTTGTAAGCGGTGATGATTCCGATGCCAAAGACTAAGACTTACAACGAATTTGTTTTTGAATCGTTTGGAGAATCGTTTGAAAACCAAACGATAGCCAAAAGAAACCAAATGAAAGGCGGTGAAAAAGATGTCAAACTTAACCGTATCAAAAAGAAGTTTGGGTGCTGATGTCGCAAGCTACCAATCAGAAAACGTAAGCTATGCTGGCATTAAATTTGCATTGATTAAGCTTACACAGGGCACTGGCTATATCAACCCAAAGGCAAAAGCTCAAATCAAGAGTTCACTTGCTCATGGGCTTTTAACCGGTGGCTACTTTTATGCTACACACTCTGGCTCTGTGTCACTGGCACGGGCAGAAGCTAAGTATGCCGTAGAAAAGGCTAAGGCTTATGGCGTCCCAGCTGGTAGCTACATCGCTGACGACTGGGAGCAGGGCAGCGGCAACGATGTCAACGGCTCTGTCGGTTCAAATACGGATGCTGTCATTGCCGCTATGCAAGTAATCAAGGAAGCAGGATATAAGCCACTTGTCTATGCTGGCGCTTATGTTTTGCGTAATCGCCTTAACACGGCTCGAATCGTAAAATCATTCGGGACTTGTTTATGGGTAGCTTCATATAAAGTCATGGGTCGTCAAGATTCACCTGACTTTAATTACTTCCCATCGATGGACGGTGTCGCAATCTGGCAATTTACCGATAATTACAAAGGTTATAACGTTGATGGCAATATTACCCTGATTGATTTAAAGATTGGTTCGGGTAGTTCTCAATCAAAATCAACTAAAACGACCGTAGAATCGCTCTCTCAGCATCCCGCTGTGAAGTGGAATGTCGGTGCTGTTGCAGTAGTATCTAATTCAAAGGGTGCATATGTCTACACCAGTTCCAAACTTGACAAGAGAGAAAGCAACAAGCTAAAACCGTGCGGATCAATGTGGCAAGTCTTCGGACTTGAAAACGGCGCTGTGAAAGTTGGCAAGAACCAATACTTTGATGGTCGTGCCGTCTATGTGAAAGCTAATCCTATCGCATATAACGACTCAAAGCACGCTGTCGCAAAAATTGTTCTACCTCATACCCATGCTCTTGATGCGCCAAAAGCTGACGCAGGCAAAGTGTACGGCTTGGAATTGAACTCCAAAGTTGAGGTTCAGGGCAGAGTCGGGCGGTTCTTGAAGATTAAAGAGTTACACAAGGGCAAGCAGGTATATGTGACGGGCAACCGCGCTTATATCGTGCTATAGTAGCAAAAGCAAAAATTAAAATTTATATATGTAGACAAGGAGTTGAAAAACTCCAAATATCGTACAATAAGCCACCTTTGGGAACTATATCCCTGGGGTGGCTTTTTTGTGTTTAATGGTATATACTTAGTTCAAGTAAAGTATTCTTCACTTACGTGAAGGTGATCCGATTAAATAATCTTTTATTTGGATTGACTATTACTTATTCCTCACGCATGTGAGGGTGATCCAGTTAAATATTTATTTATGGGATTAATTTAAAGAATTGTTACGATAATCGAAGGTTACTAATTTATTCCCCAGCTGTCTGGGAGTGATCCAGTTGAATATTTATTTATCGGATTAATCTCCATATTATGGAGCGAAGCGGCGCAGAGCAATCTGTGCCGCTTCTTTTTTTGCTTTTTTAAAAATATTTTGGGATTTAGCTTTACATTTTGCATATAGGTGGTAGTATATAAGTGTAAAGAAATTAAGTAATAGAAATTCGAGGTATTTAAAATGAAAATTAACTATTCAGAACTTTTCAAAAACGCACATAAAGAAGCACATGAAATTGTTAGCAAAGTTGGCGATTACATGGTTGCTTTCAAGATTGCATTAGCTGATCAATGGAAAGTAGTTAGAACTATGAAACTTAGCGAAGAACAAATTACTAAGCTTGAAAATGATGGCTGGTCACGCTGGACTAAAGGCAATTTTGACCGTCTTTACTTTAACCCAGACAAAAACGGCGTTCTTGAATTGACTTACCACAAGTCAGGCAACATCGACTCAGCAGACTGGAACGGCAAAAGAGTTTCAAACGGTGAAGCTTACCGCATCAAGAGCATGAAGTGCTGGGTAGATGTCGACAATGCAAAAATTCAAGTAAGATTTTACGGTTCAAACGATGATGAAGCCGAAATGCTTCAAAAAGCTGCTAAAAAGAGCTTAGATAAGGCAATTGCATAATATCACTTTGAGAGAGTATAGAAAAAGCCACCTAGAAGGTGGCTTAGTGTAAAGAAATAAATAATAGAGGTGTGAGGTAACACACCTGTATCTAAGTATTATAGTATAAGAGGAGAAACGATGGCAAGAACAGAAGCCGAAAAAGCCGCGCAAAGAAGATATGCTAAAAGCGATAAAGGCAGAAAAGCAAGGCAAAAAACTGTTTGGAAGAGTCATGCCAAAGGGTTTATCAAGGAATACGCAACGGCAAATGACTTAAAAGAATTGAAGATTCTAATTGAAGAAAAAGAAAAAAATCTAAAAAAGTAGCAAAAAACACTGGACATCTCATATATATGTGGTAGTATATAAGTGTAAGGAAATTAAGTAATAGAAATTCGAGGTATTTAAAATGAAATATTTTACTAAAAAAGAAATATTAGAAAACTTCAAAGCTATTCTTGAAGAAATGGATGGATCAAAGTTAGACATTAATACAATAGATAGTAATAATCCAAATGCTGTCAGTGGGATTTATGCACATCAATTCAGCTATGACCACAATTATATTAACGATGAAGAAGAAGCCGGAAAGGCTGTAGAAGAGTATCTCCTTGAAATGGATGATTTAAACGAAGATCGCGCATTTGGCCCATTTGAATTAGATGCAACACTTCGCGAGGGATCCTATTTTTACGGAGGCGAATGGGATGCTCGTAGAATAGCAACAGAATTGGAGATAGCTCTTGCTTCAACTGTTCAATTAGAGCTATTGCCACGTAGACAGCGTAAGACCTTTACTAAGCAAATTGCCTTAGACAAGGTAAACAAGGCTTTGGAAAATACCAAAGACGATGAAATTGTAATTTTTAAGAAATAATGTGCTATAATGAATTCAGCTTATAGTGAATGTCATGTTGACATAATTAAAGCCGCTCACAGTTTGGCTGTGGGCGGCTTTGACTTTTACGGAAAAAGTACGGAAAATATTTACATGCAATTGAAACCCATTGAGTTAATTTTGGTGATTTTTATAGCAGTGAAAACCATTTTCGCTTATTAATTTAAAATTTCAATATTGCATGATTTTTACAAATATTGCAGAGAAATCTAGATTTATTAAAAATATTTCCAACTGTTACGAAAAAACATTTTTCTTTAATCATTGTGTGATCTGGCTGTGATGGAACTGCAACTCGAAGCAGGTATTATATAAAATGTCAATTGCAAGAGAATAATAAAACAAAAATGACGAATAGTAATTGACGTTTTAATTTAAGGAGAGATGTTTTTTGAAAACTAAATCTATTTTAACTAAGACTATTGCTGTTGCTGCTTTATCACTTGCAGGTATTGGTGCAATCAATCAACTAGATAATAATGAAGCACAAGCTGCCGTTGTGCAAAATGATGCAGTAGTGTATACAACTACACAAGCTACTACCGTTTACAATAACTATGAAAATCCAGTTGCAACTGGTCAAACTTTAGCAGCAGGTACTAACTGGAAGATTATAAAAACTGCTTATGATTCAAAGGGACAGAAGTGGTATGATCTTGGCTTAAATCAATGGGTATTGGCAACTAATTATACTACTAGCCAAAATACTCAAGCTAGACAAGAAAATATCTACACTCAAACACAAACGCCAGCTCAACAAACTACACAAGTTAGCCAAAGTCAAAGTTCATACACTTATTCAAATGTGAACTACACACCTAAGACGACAACAACTAGTTCATATTCATCAACCGCAACAGGTTCCGAAGCTAGTGCAAAGGCATGGATTGCAAGCAAAGAATCTGGTGGCTCATACAGTGCTAGAAATGGCCAATATGTAGGTAAGTATCAACTTTCTTCATCTTATTTGAATGGTGATTATTCAGCTGCTAACCAAGAACGTGTAGCGGATAATTATGTCAAATCTAGATATGGCTCTTGGAGCGCTGCTAAAAGTTTCTGGCAAGCAAATGGCTGGTACTAATAGATAACTCCAAGTTCTGACTAAGATAGATTTGTTGAAATTTCACCTTCAACAAACAAAGACGACTACTCGAAATGGGTAGTCGTTTTTGCTTGTTTATTTTTTTAATTCAAATTTACTGGTTTCTACATAGAGTGTCATATTTTTACGGTAGTAATTTAAAGTTTTCATTGAAAGATGTAATTTTTCAATATAATCCGCTTCTGTTAATTTTGAATTAGACAAAACAGAGTAGACATAAGACATCCGAAGCTTATGTGTAGTTAATGGCATGCCGACTATTGAACGGTCAGGGGCAATTTTTTGGTTAATATTAAAATCAGAAGCGTAATGTTTGCCATCGCGGCGAGCAAACAGATAGGGATTATAGTTATTGGCAAAATTAGTGTGATTTTGGATATATTCTCTGACATCATTTTCTTTAACTTTTGCCAACAATTCATTTACATGCAAAATCATAATTTCTTTTGGCTTAAAACCACAAGCAATAGCAGCCATCATCTTGATAGTTTCAGGATGAATATTTTTTATTTGAATTAATTCTGATAAATAATTTTCCCAGCCAATAACATAGTGTTGCTTACGATTGAAGCGATTACCACGTAAAGTGAGCAATGGATAAGTAATGATGTAGCCATATTCATTCAAAAAAACAAAATACATCTTTATGTGACTAAGATATTTATTTACTGTATTGCTTTTCATATGGAGTTTATTTTCAAGTGAATCTAAAAAGTTACGTATATCTCCAGTTGTAACATTTTCTACATTTGCTTCAGTAGCATCTAAACTACCAGAATAATAATCCCAAAAAGTTGAAATTGAAGAACAGGCTAGAGAAATAGTTGAATCGGCTAGTTTCTTTTGTTGTTTACAGTAAATGCGAAATTTATCTTCATATGGAAAAGTCAAGATTGAGGCTCCTTTCAAACATTCGTTAAAAATAATTATACATTATTTCAAGCACGTTGTTACTAAATTTTTTATTAAATAATTAAACTGCGTGTCGCTTTGCGACACGCACACAATACAACTTGCCAACCAAACAGAAAAGTCGTATGATGATAACTGTTAACTGAATAGGCGATGATGTTCGCCATTAACCGAGTAAAATCTAATGACGTCTACTTTATCCGATAGGGGTAGAGTAGACGTTTTTTTGTGGGAGGAATCTGTTTGAATTCAAAATTTATTAATTACATTAGTATCGCTATTTTCGCCTTTTTTGGTGGTATGGCACGTGCTGGTTTAAATGCAAACTTCAGCTATTATGGTACTTTTTGGGGTAATGTCATAGGTTGCTTTTTATTAGCGTTTTTTACCTACTTTTTTATTGAAACTAAAGAGATTAGGCAGTGGCTTGTAGTTGGATTGGGTACTGGCTTTGTAGGTGCATTTACTACTTTTTCAACTTTTAATCTTGATGTTTTAAAAAATATGCAGGCTAATTTGCCAATCGAAGCAGTAATTTATTACTTTAGCTCAATTATTTTTGGCTTTGTTTTTGCTATGTTAGGAATGAAAATTGGTAAAAAAGTTGGTCAATTAGTAAGAAAGGAAAGGAATACACGATGAATTTTTTGCTTGCAGGAATTGGTGCATCAATTGGAGCCATGCTTCGTTATGCTATTACTAATTATGGTAAAAAGCATTGGGAATGGATTGGTAATAAATTTTCTAATTTACCTACACCGACTTTGCTTATTAACTTAACTGGAGCATTAATTTTAGGCTTGATTTTTGGAATTGATGCTAACACTTTTATTTATGCATTACTAGGAACTGGAGTAATGGGTGGCTATACAACCTTTTCCACTATGAATACAGAATTAGTTGAGCTTTATAAGAGTAAAAATTATCGTGGTCTTGTATTCTACGCGGTGTCATCATATCTGGGTGGCTTGGTTCTAGTTTATTGCGGCTATTATTTAGGAAATTTACTGAAATAATATTAACAGCATGAAAAAAATGGGTTTGCTTGAACAGATTAAAAATAAGGGATTAGTCCTAGATGGTGCAATGTCGTATGAATTGGAAAAACAAGGCGTAGATACTAATAATAAATTATGGACCGCAACAGCTTTGATTGATCAGTTGAGCAAAGTTTATCAAGCACATTGGGATTGGTTAATTTTTATAAAAATGGCTGGTTCCCCAACGGCTGGGGTGGAGTATTTACAACAATGCTAACAGTAAACTTTGCTTTTTCAGGATGTGTATGTGCTTGATCTAATTCATGTGCCATTTGCTGCAAATATTATTAACTTCGTAGTTTTGACTGCAATTATTTCTGCGGCCAATTCAGGTTTGTATGCTTCAACTAGAATGCTTTGGTCGTTGGGCAACGAAGTTTCTGGATTAGCTGTTGTATTCGTTTGGACGGCGATTGCATGGTCAGAATTGAAGTTTAGAAGGGCATTTTTAAACTCAGGTCATCAACTCAGTGAATTGAAGTACAAGACCCCATGGTATCCTGTAATTCCATATTTTGCATTTATATCAAGCCTGCTTTCTTGTGTGTTAATCTGGTTCGATCCAACCCAAAGAGTAGCATTGTACTATACAATTCCTTTTGTAGCTATTTGTTACTTGGGACATCATTTTTGGCTAAAATCTAAGAAAAATAATGAAGAAGTTTTATTGGAAAAATAAAAAAGTCACTAGTGATATATGACACTAGCAACTTTCTATAGCTTATATACTGCATTAAAACAAGATCAGTATATAAGCTTTTTTGATACATGTAAAAATTTTTATTCGGCGTCCTTAGTCAATTCATAGATAGCTTCGGCATAAATCGCAATTGAATTAATTAGGTCATCTACCTTCATATATTCATTTGCTTGGTGCATAACCATTGGAGCATCTTCAGGTTGAGCGCCATATGCAACTCCATGCTTAAATAAACGCCCATAAGTCCCACCGCCGATCACGACTTCATGACCTTTATTACCAGTCTGGCGTTCATAAACTTTGAGCAAGGTTTGAACTAATGGATCGTCTCCAGGTACATAATGAGGTTCTTCAAATGAAGCAAAACTTGGAGTTAAGATATCACCAAATTTTTCTTCAACTTGCTTAACCATCTTATCTGGATCAGTACCTTGAGGATAGCGAATATTATCTTTCAAAACAGCATTTCCATTTTCCTCGTAGTCAAACATTGATGGAGCACTTGAGAGATCACCCATCAAGTCATCATGATGAGCAACGCCTAATTTTTTGCCGTTAAAGTCTTCATGTTCAACATTGGCTAAGAAATGAAGCCAGCTTTTATCGCGACCAGCAAAATCAAATTGATCTAGAAATACTGCCAAAAATGTAGCCGCATTTCTACCAACTTGAGGTGCAGATGCATGGGCACCTTGACCAGTTAATTCAATCTTAGCTTCATCGCCCTCAATAGTGAATTCGCCTTCAAGTTTATTATCTGATAAAAACTTAGTATATTTTTCCTTCATTGTGGCTAAATCACTACCAACAATAGTTGCATAGGCCTTTTGAGGAGTTACGTTTTCGGCAATGCCGGCCTTGAATGACTTAAGGATTACTGATCCCTTTTTATTGTCATCTTTAAAGGTCATGGTCAGGGTATAGATCCCCTGTTCACCGTTGATAATTGGAAATTCGGCATCAGGTGAGAATACTTGATCAGGGGTTGGCTCATGTTTTAGGTAGTAATCAATGCCAACCCAATTAGTTTCCTCATTGGTTCCCACAATAAAATCAATCTTTTTCTTAGGTTCAAATCCAGCTTCTTTAAGTAAAAGCATGCCATAATATGCAGCTAGGGCAGGACCTTTATCATCGGCAGAACCTCGACCAATGATTTTACCATCCTTAATTAACATTTTAAAAGGATCAGTTACCCAGCCGTCACCAGCTGGAACCACGTCCATGTGGCCAATAATGCCTAAACGTTTTTCACCAGTACCATAGTCGACACGGCCAGCGTAATTGTCAACATTTTTGATATGGAAACCATCACGCTCTGCAAACGATAAGAATTTCTTCATTGCCTTAACTGGACCTGGACCAACAGGATACTCTTCGGAAGTATTATTCAAATCCTCAGATGAGTCGATTGCGATTAATTCGTCAAGATCACGAAGAATGTCGTCCTTTTTGGCTTGGGCCAATTTCTTATAATCTATATTCATATTCTGCCTCTTTTCTTATTTTTTGTTAGCTAAAATTTTACCAGAAAAATTAATATTAAACAATTATACATTTAAAATGGGAAAATAATGAGCATTAAAGTTGTTTTTAGTTAATTGTGTCATGTACACTATAAGAAATAATATAGATAAAAATTACAGAAAGTATATAGAAACGGAAAGATTATTATGAGACAACATGTTCCTGAACTCGATCGCAATTTAAGTAACGACGAATTCCTAGATCTAATCGTTGATTGTTTCCATTCAGTAATTTTTGGTACCGTTGATCAAAATGGTGATCCACATACCAATATTATCGATATTGACTTTAATGAAGATGGTCGTCTGATTTTTGCAACGACTAATCAGAAGTCATTTTATCGCCATATTAAGGGACACAATAAAGTTTCAATTACCGCTTTGCGCGGAAGAGAAACTCTCACTAGCATTGGTTTCACTCTAGAAGGCTATGTTGATGAGGTAAGTCCACAATATTTAGAACGAATTTATAAAATCAAACCACAAATGCATCATATTTATGCTAATAAAACTAAAGATATGAACACTTTACGAGCTTTTGCATTAACACCAATTATTGGTTCTGTTTATGATTTACGGTTTGATCATGTTTTTCAAAAACAATTCGACTTTGTTAATGTTCCTAGTAAGATGCAGGTTGAAATCTTAGAATAATAAAATAAACATGCCTCGATTTTCGAACTGATCGAAGCATGTTTATTTTATATATTCATTTCTTTACGTTCTTCGCGTTTTCTTAAGTATGGTAGTAAGAAGCCTAAGCCAAAGAGTACGATAACTGTAATAATATTCATAATTAATTGGTGATTAAAGGCTGCACTACCGAATGTTGCTTCTGCTTCTTGAGGAATAAATCCTAAAGTAGCACAGATAAAGGTAAAGATTAAGCACCACCAGCCCATTATAAGGGCACCAGTCTTATTTTTAATGAAGACATAATCTGAGTGGAACTTCTCTTGGTGCATCCGTAACATAATGAAAGCGAAGAATACCCAACAAGTCTTGTATGGGGAAATAATACCATTGATATTTAAAAGCCAATTGTAAATTGAATTAATATTTGGCAAAGTCCCAGTAAGTAAAAGCAAGAATAAGGCTAAACCACAAGTTAAAGTGTACGAGTGAACTGGACGACCTGTTTTGTCTTTTTTCCCAGTTAACCATTTTGGCATGAATTTGTCGGCAACGTCACCGGCAAAGACACGACTTGATGCATCAAGTAAAACTGCTAATTGGGCCATCATAAAGAGGGCTTGAACAACAGCAAAGATGTACATTAATACTTTGCCCCAACCAAGGCTTTCGCCTAGTAGTTGAAATGCATAGTAAGGTCCGTTCATCTTGAAATCATGTGGAATATGATGAGCATTGAAAAACATTGCTAAAGCCAAAGTACCGAAGATAGTCAAGAATCCAGTCATCAAAGCCAACATCCACATTGCTTTAGGAAATTCGTGTTTTGGATCGCGCATTTGTACGATATAAGGAGCAGCAAGTTCTGCACCAGACATGGCGAAGATTAGAAGACCAGTGGTAGAAAAGTAACGTAAACTAAATGATGGCTTAAATGCGGCCAAGTTAAATGGTTGGGTAGCAATATGGTGTCCATGCATAACTGACCAAACAGCAAGTAAAACAAAGAGCATAGACATAATAAACATTGCACCACCACCAATTAAAGATAGTAGTTCAAGTGAATTCTTGATTGCATTTTCAACCAAAATAAAGGCAAGAATAATGACAAAGGTCAAAATCCCAAACCAAAAAGTAGACATATGCTTGTCTAAAGTATTGTTGCCCAAAATAATCCATGAAAAGGACACAATAACTGAATTAGAAACATCGACCAAATAAGGAACAGTTTGAACCCAATACATCCATGAAGTCCAGTAGCCCAGTGTATCGTTAGATGAATGACGTACCCAAGATGCCAATCCACCGGCTTGATCAGTAAAGGTTAGGCCCATTTGACTAGACATCAATGCATAAGGAATAACGTAGGCGAAGAGTAGGAAAATCCAAGATACAACTACTGATAAGCCTTGATTTTGAAATGGATAAAAAATATTTTCAAAACTGATAATCGTTACGAAGTCGATCAATGCAATAACCGGCCATGACATGTAGTGTTTTTTGCCGGGTTCGAAATTGACTGTTTCGATTGTTTCTGACATAAAAAATCCTCCAAGTTAAGCTATTTTATCGTTGTGTTGACATAGCTGTTCTCGGAGGCGAGCAAGGCAAATGCACTTGTTAAAAACCTCCAATATTTATATAATAATTTCAGCTGTAGCGTATTTTAAGAAAGAATGCAAAAAGTACGCTATACTGTAGAAAAATTATAAAGACTTTTTAAAGTTTTGCAATATGTAAAACGGTTTCGTGGACAAAATGGAAAGAAAAAGGATGGATTTTTTGAAAATTGCCATTGGAAATGGCGTCAATGTTAATAAGATGAAAGGTTGGTCGTCAATTCCAATTGGCGATGTACAAAATAGTGCTGAACTTGTCGCAATTGTTGTCAAAAATGATGATGCATTAGGAATAAAACAAGCAGAAGCTCTAAGAGAACAATCTGGCTTTCCGATTCCATTGATTAAAGTAACTGATCAGGTAGATGAAGACCAAGTCACTCAGAAAGCTACAGAATATGAAAAGCAAATGGTGCCAGGCTTTTTGACCGACTTGATCAATTTTGCTCAAGCAAAACCAATTTCATTTACTACACCGGGTCACCATAATGGGCAATATTATGACAAACATCCTGCCGGAGTAGTTTTTAATAAGTTCTTTGGTAAAAATCTAATGTTTGCCGATACAAGTGATACTGTTCCTCAATTAGGGGATACAATGACGCATGCTGGAACGCCACTTAATGCAGAAAAGAAAGCTGCTAAAACTTATCATGCAGATAAGGTTTACTTCTGTACCAACGGAACGACTTCAGCTAATTCTATTTGTGCAAGTGCACTTTTATCTGAAGGCGATCTAGTTTTATTTGATCGAAATAATCATAAATCTTTGTATAATTCTGCCTTGGTAATGAGCGGAGCAAAGCCGGTCTACATTCCAACTGATCGAAATGCACTTGGACTAATTGGAGAAATGGATCCAGCCTTCTTAACTGAAGATAAAATTAGAGCTGAAGTAGCTAAGATAGATCCGGCAAAGGCAAAGGCTAAGCGTCCATTTAGGTTAGCAATCGTACAAGCAGAAACCTATGATGGAGTCTTTTATGATGCACAGTGGATTATTGACCGAATCGGTAAACTTTGTGATTATGTTCTGTTTGACTGTGCCTGGGGCGGCTTTGAAGAATTCGTGCCAATTATGAGACATTTATCACCACTTCTACTTAACTTGGGTCCTGATGATCCAGGTATTTTGGTTACTCAGTCATTACATAAACAGCAAGCAGGTATGGCTCAAGCGTCACAGATTCTAAAAAAGGATGCTCATATTAAAGGACAAAAACGATATGTTGATCATAAGCACTTTAATCATGCTTATCTGAAGTTTGTTACTTCCAGTTATGCATACCCACTTTATGCTTCATTAACAGTTAATTCCTACGTTACTGCTGGAGCAGGAAATAAAAAGTGGTGGGATCAAACTCTGCGAATGGGAATTGAATGGCGGAAAAAACTACTCAAAAAGTCTAAGCTATTTAAGCCATTAGTTCCTGACAATTTTGCCGAAATTTCGACTGATGAATTGGCTACCAATGCAGAATATTGGGAAATGGGACAAAGTACGGATTGGCACGGTTTCCGTAAAATGGTTCCAGGCGAAGCAATGATTGACCCATTGAAGATTACGGTAAAAACTCCCGGGATTGATGTAAAAAATGAAAAGTATGAGAAAACGGGTATTCCAGGCGCGGTAGTGGCAGAATACTTAATGGAAAATCATATTATTCGAGCTAAAAATGATTTGAATTCATTGTTGTTTTTACTTACACCGGGAGATAGTCAAGCAGAACTAGATACTTTACTTGAAGCTTTTTTAAGTTTTGAAAAACACTATCTAGAAGATGACTTAATGAAAGATGTTTTGCCGGTTTTATATAATGAGTATCCAAAGCGTTATCAAGGCTATACCCTGAAACAGTTGTGTCAAGAGATGCATGAGTACTATCAGGAAAATAATACTTTTGTATTACAGCAAAAGCTATTTTCTAAATCAGGGATGCAAGACTATCAAATGACACCAGCTACAGCTGATCAGCTTTTTAAAAAGGATCAAAATGAACTGGTCAACCTAGAAAATGTTGTTGGAAGAATTGCTGCCGAAGGAGCTTTGCCGTATCCACCAGGAGTTTTCATTGTTGCACCTGGTGAAAAATGGGGAGTAGTAGACCAAAAGTACTTTGAAGTCTTGGCGCATGCTATTGAAAAGTTTCCTGGTTTTGTGCCAGAGATTCAGGGAGTATATCTGAGCGAAAATAATAATGGTAGTTTATGCGTACAAGCAGAAGTAATCAAAAATAAATAGGGAGTTAAAAATGAGTTTTTCTTGGAAAGAGAATTTACCAAAAGAGTTAAGCGATAAAGTGACTAAAGTTGAATCAATGATTCAACCTCGTCTAGAAGAAATTGATGAACAAGTTTTGTATAATCAACAACGTGTATTGGACCTATTTAGAAAACATCATGTTGGTGAAGAAGATCTAGTTCCATCAACAGGCTACGGCTACGACGATATAGGTCGTGATAAGATTGAAGATATATATGCTGACTATTTTAAAACAGATGATGCTCTAGTTCGTCCACAATTTGGTTCAGGTACTCATGCAATTACTGTTGGTTTATTTAGTATGCTTCGTCCTGGTGACACGCTTTATTATTTGACGGGTACGCCATATGATACTATTCAAGAAGTTATTGGCTTAGCTGGCAATAAACCAGGCAACATGAAGGAATGGGGCATCAAGTTTAAGACTACAGAATTAAAAGACGGCGAGGTTGATTATGATCAAGCTAAAAAAGATATCATGGATCCTTCAATTAAAGTAGTGGCAATTCAAAGATCATTAGGCTATGCAACTCGTAAGACTTTTACTATGGCTAAGATTAAGCCAATGCTTAAGTTCATTAAAGAAGTTCGTCCAGATGTTAATATTTTTATTGATAATTGTTATGGAGAATTCTCTGAATGTGAAGAACCAACTTTTTATGGTGCTGATATGATGGCTGGTTCCCTTTATAAGAATGCTGGTGCAGGTCTAGTAAAAGGGGGAGCTTTCTTAGTTGGGCGACAAGACTTAATTGATGGTGCTGGTTCACGGTTGACAGTGCCAGGAGCTGGAAAAGGTGAAGGCGCAACTTGGGGTTATTTGCGCGATATCTACCAAGGATTCTTTATGGCAGCTCATACTACTGGTGAAGCTCAAAAAGGTATGGTCTTTACTGCAGCCTTATTAGAAGAAATGGGGATGCAGGTTTCACCTAAGTGGAGTGATCCACGTAGTGATATTGTTCAAACTGTTACTTTTGGTGAGCCTGATCCGATGGTAAAATTCTGTGCGGCTATTCAACACTATTCACCAATGAATTCATTTGTTGACCCAATTCCATATCATCAGGATGGTTACGAAGATGAAGTTGTTATGGCTTCGGGAAGTTTTGTTGAAGGATCAACAATTGAGCTTTCTTCTGATGGCCCTTTACGTGAACCATACATGCTTTATATTCAAGGCGGTTTGTCCTATGCTCATGATAAGATTGCGATTACTCATGCAGTAGAAGAAACATTTTATAAGTAAATTTAACTCTAAAAGATTCACATTTTTCTTTATTTAAAAGTGTGAATCTTTTTATCTTGTTTGGGGTAAATTGTTAATTTAGAATAAAAAGTAGCA
This sequence comes from Lactobacillus sp. UMNPBX12, assembly GCF_002553955.1. Taxonomy (NCBI): domain Bacteria; kingdom Bacillati; phylum Bacillota; class Bacilli; order Lactobacillales; family Lactobacillaceae; genus Lactobacillus; species Lactobacillus sp. UMNPBX12. Next base: position 3,586 of record NZ_PCYY01000009.1, on the reverse strand, counting down.
ATTTAACTAGTTAGGATAAGTTTATGAATCCAGAAGAAGTTTTAAAAGATACATTTGGCTATACAAATTTTCGCCCAGGTCAAAAACAAGTAATTGATTTAGTTTTAAAAAAGCAAAATGTGTTAGCGGTTATGCCAACCGGTGGCGGAAAATCAATGTGTTATCAAATACCAGCTTTGATTAATTCTGGTGTAACTTTGGTTATTTCACCATTAATTTCTTTAATGAAAGATCAAATTGATAATTTAAAGCAAAATGGAATTAATGCGGCAGCATTAAATTCTACTACACCGCAAGAAGAGGTTAATCCAATTTTACGTCAGGCATATGAAGGCAAAATTAAGTTAATTTATATTACACCTGAGCGTTTAGCGATTGATTATTTTAGATATCAGTTAAATTTTTTAGATATTGATCTAGTTGCTGTCGATGAAGCACACTGTATTTCACAATGGGGACATGATTTTCGACCTGCTTATCGTCAATTATTAGATGGAATCAATTCACTAAAAAGCAGACCAAATATATTAGCTTTAACAGCGACAGCCACGCCTGCGGTTCAAGATGATATTTGTGAACAATTGAATATTCCCAAGGAGAATATGATTGTTACCTCTTTTGCTCGCCCTAATATATCGTTTAAAGTGGTCAACTCACCACAAAATACTCCATTATATATTTCAGAATATATTAAGGCACATCAGGATAAAGCGGGGATTATTTACACTAATACACGTAAAAAAGTTGAAAGTTTGACAGATTATTTGGCTAAGAAAGGAATCTCTGTTGGTGCTTATCATGGTGGAATGGATTCTTCAGAACGAAGTCAAGTACAAGAAGCTTTTCAATTTGATGAATTTCAAGTAATTGTAGCAACTAATGCTTTTGGAATGGGGATCGATAAAAGTAATGTCAGATTTGTGATTCATGCCTCAAGTGCCCGTAATATGGAAAGTTACTATCAAGAAGCAGGTCGGGCAGGCCGTGATGGGGAAGAAAGCGAAGCGATTTTAATCTATCATCCTGGTGACTTGCGTCAATATCGCTACTTTATTGATGAATCAGATGCGGATGATAAATATCGAGAACTGCAATATCGTAAGTTGCAAACAATTACTGATTATGCTAATACTGGTGAATGTTTGCAGCAATTTATCGTCCGTTATTTTGGTCAAGATTGTCCGCCATGTGGCAAATGCTCAAATTGTCTAAATCAGGATGAATTGACTGACATTACCATTGATGCTCAAAAAGTGATTAGTATGGTTTATGAACTAGATGGTCGCTTTGGAAAAACGATAGTTGCTCAATGTTTGATTGGCTCAAAAAATCAGCGCATGCAAGAAATGAATGCTACACAATATAAGTCTTTTGGCTCTCTAAGAATGAAGCAAAAAGATGCTATAAGCTTGATTGACTATTTAATTGCTTCAGGTTATCTAGAAGTTGAAGGTAGCAAATATCCACTAGTGCATGTAACTAATCATGGGTGGGATGTACTAGATGGCAAAACTGTAGTCAAACGGCGAATTGCTAAGATTTCAGTAACTACTACTCATGCTGGTGAAGAAAGTGATACTTTATTTGAAGCTTTAAGACAAAAGCGTTTGGAATTAGCTAAGCAGCAAAAAGTACCAGCATTTATGATTTTTTCAGATCGCTCTTTGCACGATATGGCACAAATTAAACCACAAAATGAAAGTGAATTTTTAGAGGTAAGTGGTGTAGGGCAAGCGAAGATGAAAAAGTATGGTCAGGCTATGATGGAAATAATCAAAAGAAAAGGAAAATAGCTAAAATAATAATATTAAAATATTGGTCAAACCGGTCTTTTTTTATTACAATAAATGTAAATGAAAGAAGGACTATATTTATGGCTAAAAAAACATTAATTATCTATTATTCTTGGGAAGGCAATACCAAGAACATGGCTGAAAAGATTAACGGCGAAATTGAAAACAGCGAATTAAAGGAAGTAACTGTTGCTCCTGACGCTTTTGATTCAGATATGTACAAGACCAACGATATTGCTCTAGATCAAATTCAAGGTAAGGTTCCTTATCCTGAAATTCAAATGGATGATATCGATTTTAATAATTATGATTTGATTTTAGTCGGTAGCCCTGTTTGGTCAGGCTATCCTGCAACTCCAATTAAGCCATTACTTGAAAAGATGAAAAACTACCGTGGTGAAGTTGCATCATTCTTTACCTCAGCAGGCACTAACCATAAGGCTTATGTCAGTCACTTTAAAGAATGGGCTAATGGTCTGAATGTTGTTGGTGTTGCACGTGATGATAGTGAAGTCCGCGATTGGGTTAAATAATTAACCTTTAGAATATTAAAAATCAGTACAAACTCCGTGTTTTGTACTGATTTTCTTTTGTATTTTAAGAACAAAAATAAGAGTTACAAAATGTAACCCTCATTTTTTATTTATGACACGAATCAAGCGCCGTTACGCATGACTCCTAGCTTGATAGGTGTCTCTAAATATGTGGTATTTTTATATCTATCAAAAGAAAAAACAACGGTTTCTTTAATCAATATCACAACAACACCTCATTTCTATGTCTTTTAAAAGTAAGCGCTTACTTTATCTACTTATAATATATCATATAACACATATTTTTAATAGTAATTTTGTCATAATTTTCCAAAAATTGGTTTGCTTGTTGGTAATTCATGATTATAGATTAAAAGAGATAATGACTAAATATGGAAAGGGGATATTTAATGACGATTCCAACGAAAATTGAAGTTCGTGGCGGACGAGTACATAACTTAAAGAATATTGACGTTGACATTCCTTTGAATAAATTTGTAGCAATTTCAGGACTGTCAGGCTCAGGAAAATCATCACTAGCAATGGGGATTCTTTATGAAGAAGGTTCAAGACGCTATCTTGATGCTCTGTCAACTTATATGCGTAGGCGAATTAAACAGGGAAATCAAGTTGATGTAACTAGCGTCAAACATATTCCCTCCGCATTAGCTTTACGGCAGCGTCCAAGTGTACCAAATGAGCGAGCTACAGTAGGAACCATGAGTGAGACTTTTAATGTTTTACGCTTAATTTTCTCTCGTTTGGGTTCTCCAGTTTGTCCTAATGGACACCGCTTGAAGCCGAGTTTGGCAATTGCAAAGGCAATGAGTATGTCAGGTGAGCAAATGGGACAATTAACTTGTCCAGTCTGTGGTGTAAAATTTTATGCACCAAGTGCCGAACAATTTGCTTTTAATTCAGATGGTGCATGTACTGAGTGTGGCGGAACTGGTAAGGTACGGCAACTAGATGAATCTAAACTGATTACGGATGAAAATTTGTCAATTAAAGATGGTGCAGTTGCATCTTGGAGCTTGCCAGGACGGAACTTTATGTCTAACGTTGCAGAACATGCTGGTGTTAGGATCGACATTCCTTATAAAGATCTTACTGATAAAGAAAAAGATTTTGTCTTAAATGGTCCTGAAAAGAAATATAAAATGGACTTTTTATCAGGAACTGGCAGGGTATTTCATGATTTTAATGGTTCAGTATAAATTCTTGTGTAAACGGCTGTGAGATTTAGGATGCCTTTCGGGA
>NZ_PCYY01000092.1:0-229 GCF_002553955.1 Lactobacillus sp. UMNPBX12 | reverse complement strand
TTTTCAATTAGATCGGCTATTTCCCTGGTGGTCACGCCCTTGGAGTAAAGCTTGATAATCATGCTTTCCAAGATATCCGAGTGCTGCTTGTAGTCAGGCAGCGTGTGCTGATGAAATTGACCGTTGCGATCCCGAGGCACTTGCACTTCAATTGGGCCAAATTGCGTATCAACTTTGCGGAAATAAGCACCATTTCTAGAATTGCCAGTATTCCAGCCATTTCTGGCAT
>NZ_PCYY01000091.1:0-236 GCF_002553955.1 Lactobacillus sp. UMNPBX12 | reverse complement strand
TTAATGATTTTCTTTTGCTTAGAACTAGGATAAAAGCGAAGCTTAACGCCAAAATGATAGGCTAAACTGCTCATTCTTTTCATGATTTCGCCTCCTCATAGATTAGATATTTATATTTTACAGGAAAGTCGAACGTATGTCTCTATTTTTTAATAAAAAAAGCTGACTGCTAGGTCAGCTTGGCCCTATCCATCCCCGCATTAAAATACGGGGATTTTCGGGCGTTTTTCATTAAA
>NZ_PCYY01000090.1:0-250 GCF_002553955.1 Lactobacillus sp. UMNPBX12 | reverse complement strand
CCAAAGTTATTACATTGAGCGGCGTTTTTATTTTTTGTCGTGATGATGGTCGATGTAAGTTAGCAGAGCTAACACAAACGTACCGAACAAAAGCATCAAAGAAATACTCTCGTAAACCGACATGGTTGAACCCTTTCTGCAGTATATTGACCATAGGCCTCACCTCCGGGAGGAAAAACAACCGCCGCTCATAAAACTTTCTGCGAAAATAATTGTACAGAAATTTTGTTTGCAAAAGAAGACGAACAAG
>NZ_PCYY01000089.1:0-255 GCF_002553955.1 Lactobacillus sp. UMNPBX12 | reverse complement strand
GAGCGCACGCCTGATAAGCGTGAGGTCGATGGTTCAAGTCCATTTAGGCCCATTGACATAACGAAGAAAAAGAGTTAAAGTTATGTCTGGCCGAAAATAAAATACTCTGGGGGCTTAGCTCAGTTGGGAGAGCACCTGCTTTGCACGCAGGAGGTCATCGGTTCGAACCCGTTAGCCTCCATTGATCCAGAAAAAGGATCAAAGAGCTAGTACATTGAAAACTGAATATAATCCAAGCAAAAAACCGAGACAATC
>NZ_PCYY01000008.1:0-85693 GCF_002553955.1 Lactobacillus sp. UMNPBX12 | reverse complement strand
GGACTTGAGCTTTTTAATTATTTATTCAACTTACCGCAAAAAATTATACACTTAGCTTGAAGCTGAAGGTTAACAAGAAGAAAAACACAATTTCGATAGCTAAGAGAAGTCACCGCCATGTTTTATTCGAAGGTGACGGCTATCACTATCAGACATACAAGCAATGGAAGTCTACCAACAAAGGTGCAGATAACGTTGCTATGCGTGATGCGCATGTGATTTCTGTTGGTGGTCAACGCTACTTAATTTTTGAAGCTTCAACAGGTAGCAATAATTATCAAGGAGAAAATCAAGTCTATAACTGGAAGAATTATGGTGGTACGCCTAAGCAAGCTTTACAAAACTTCTTGAAGGTAACCGCTAATGACGACATGAGGAGTCGTGCAACATGGGCTAACGCTGCTATTGGTATCATTCGCCTGACCAAGAATGAGAATAATCCTAAAGTTGCTGAAGTTTTGCCACCATTAGTTAATAGCTTAATGGTATCTGATGAAATTGAACGTCCAAATATCATTCCAATGAACGGCAAGTACTATTTATTTGCTACAACGCGTTTTAACCGTGGTACTGGTGATGATTTGTGGCAGCAAGCAGATGCCAAAATTGGTGACAATGTTGCCATGCTTGGTTGGGTTTCAGACCACTTAACTTATGGTTATAAACCACTTAATGGCGACGCAGCTGTCTTGGTAGCTAGTGTTCCATTTAACTGGAGAACGTCAACTTACTCATACTATGCTGTTCCAGTTAAAGGCAACAAGAAGGAAGTATTAGTAACTTCATACATGACTAACCGTGGTTTTGCTTCCGGCCCTAACAAGCGCTCAACAATGGCACCAGCATTCTTAGTAAGAATTGATGGTGATACTACCAAAGTTGAGAATATCGCTACAGCCCAAGGCGACTGGGTTTACGACAAGAAGAGCAAGCGCAAGTCAATGATTGCGAAAACGATTCGCGGCGCGCATTTGAAGGGCGAACCGATTGACCATAGTTTGCTTGTGAATGTGTAGAGTTGTATTGATTTTTAGTGCAATGTAAGGTTAGAATTTAAGTGTTAATTTCTGTGGTGAGACAATTAACAAGTTTGCGGTCTTTGCTCTTATGAACGAAGGTCGCTTTTATTTTGGCGTCGTATCTTTTAAGACATTATTGTTTGTTAATTCAAACAAGCTTTAAAAAACAATATTTTCGTCTTTAATATCAAGATCAAATCTAATACAATTATTAGTAGAGGACATAGCACACACCTTTATTTATAAAATGTTTAGTGGAATAGATTTTTTATTACCAAAGGATTGAAAGAGGACTATGTCCTCTTTTTTGATGGGGTGAAAAAGCTATTTTTTAGAGAAAAAATAAGCATATTATATATACTTTTTATATAAACAATCTATAATATGTATTTAAGAGGTGATAAATATGAGCGAAACAGCAAATTTCAATATGAAACTTCCTAAGAGCATGAAAGATGAAGCGCAGGCTACTTTTAAATCAATGGGGATGGATATGGCAACAGCTACCAGGCTTTTTTATACTGCTGTAATTCAACAACAAAAGTTGCCATTTACTCCAAAAGCAGATGATGGTGCACTGCAAGTAGTTAAAGAAATACATGATGAACAAAGTAATGGAAAAGTTTATTCTTCGGCGGAAGATTTTGCTAAAAATTGGTTAAAGGATTTGGATTAATGGAAGTAATACCGAAGAAGTATTTTTTAAGAACAGCCAAGAAGTATAAAAAGAAACATTATGACTTATCAAAAGTCAATAAAGTAGTAAGTCTAATCGAAAAAGAAGATTTTGACCAATTATATACTAAACATAAATTAGGTGTTATACACGGAACGCATCCTCCTTTGTATCACGTTCATGTTGATCGAGCTTATAATGACGATTGGCTGTTGTTTTATTTTGGTGCCGATAACAAAATTTATTTATCGGCATTAGGTGATCATAATCTAATTGAACATATTTCTAAGATATTTAATGATTAATTTGTAATGAAATAATTTCATCCCGGATTTAAGATTTAAAGAACTAATGAATGAAGAAAAATAAATTCTTGGACTAATTTGCGTTCCATAAAGATAATTAACATGACTAAATACTACACAAGCGGCGAATTTGCGGAAAAAGCTCATGTCTCGATTCGTACAATTCGCTATTATGACCAGAAGAATTTATTAAAGCCAGCTGCGCGTACTAAGAGTGGTGCGCGGCGATATACAGATCAAGATTTTGCCAAATTGCAACAGATCTTGCTACTGAAATATCTGGGTTTTTCACTTAATGAAATTCGAGAGATGACGATCGGGGCGGGGGATGCACAATTTTTACTGGGTTCCTTGCAAATTCAAAAGCGCTTGGCTGAAGAACGGCTTGAAGAAATGAAGAATGTGATTACGGCAATCGATTCAACAAGTCAGGCGTTGAAGTCTAACCAGCAAGTTGATTGGAGTCAAATGCTTGAATTGATTCACTTAACTGCGATGGATCAGTCGCTTAGTATGCAATATAAAAATGCCACCAATATCTCTGCCAGGATTCGTTTGCACCGAGATTATTCAGTTAATCAAGAAGGCTGGTTTCCTTGGCTTTTTAGTAACTTACATTTGAAGCCAGGGATGAAAATCCTAGAGCTAGGAGCAGGCAATGGCGCATTGTGGTCACAGAATATTGCTAAAGTATCAAAGAATGTAACAATAGTTCTATCGGATATTTCAGAAGGAATATTGGCTGATGCAAGAAAAGCGATTGGCGATCATCCCCAGTTTCAATACTCTGTTTTTAATGCTCAAAAGATCCCCTTTGCAGATAATACTTTTGACTTAGTAATTGCTAATCACATGCTTTTTTATTGTGATGATATTCCAAAAGCGCTGCAAGAAGTGCAACGCGTGCTTAAGCCTGGTGCTACTTTTACTTGCAGTACTTATTCTCAAAAGCATATGCATGAAATTACAGATTTAGTGCAAAACTACAATGCTAATATTGTATTATCTTCCACTAAATTATATGAGCGTTTTGGCTTAGATAATGGGCGTCAAATATTGAAGCCATATTTTAAAGATATTTCCTGTCACAAATATCAGGATGCAATTGAACTTTCAGACTCAATGCCCATTATTTCTTACATATTATCTTGCCATGGCAATCAAAACTCGATTTTGCTTGATCATTATCAGGATTTTAAACAATATGTAGAAAAGCAAGTTAAAGATGGGTTCCACATTACCAAAGATGCAGGCTTTTTCAGTTGTAAAAAGTAGCATCTTTTTATTTTATCCTCTTGAAGGTGACGTAACGTAATGTTATATACTGCAAATGAATTAAGTTTTTTGTAGCGGAGGAATTATATGAAAGTTATTGTCACTGGCGGAGCAGGTTTTATTGGCTCAAACTTCATCTTTTACATGATAAAGAAGCATCCCGATTATGAGATTATTTGCTTAGATAAGTTAACCTATGCAGGTAATTTATCAACCCTGAAGAGCGTTTTAGACAAGCCTAATTTTAAGTTTGTCAAGTTAGATATTTGTGATCGCGAGGGTGTTTACAAGCTTTTTGAAGAAGAAAAGCCCGATGTAGTTGTCAACTTTGCTGCTGAAAGCCACGTTGACCGTTCTATTGAAAACCCTGAGATTTTCTTAGAAACCAATATTATTGGTACTTCAGTCTTAATGGACGCATGTCGTAAGTATGGCATCAAACGCTTCCACCAAGTTTCAACTGACGAAGTTTATGGTGATTTGCCACTTGATCGTCCAGATCTCTTTTTCCACGAAGATACACCACTTCATACTTCAAGTCCTTACTCATCAAGTAAGGCTAGTGCAGACTTGTTGGTTGGTGCCTATGGCAGAACTTATAACTTGCCAGTAACCATTTCACGTTGTTCTAACAACTATGGTCCATATCAATTCCCAGAAAAGTTGATTCCATTAATGATTCAACGTGCTTTGAATAATGAAAAGTTGCCTGTGTACGGTGATGGTGAAAACGTTCGTGACTGGCTTTATGTTGAAGATCACTGCAAGGCAATTGATCTAATTTTGGAAAATGGTAAGCCAGGTGAAATCTACAACATTGGTGGTCACAACGAAATGCACAATATTGAGATCGTTAAATTAATTTGTGATTACTTAGATAAGCCATATTCATTGATTGAGCATGTAACTGACCGTAAGGGACACGATCGTCGTTACGCTATCGATCCAGATAAGATCCACTCAGAATTAGGCTGGTTGCCAGAGACTATGTTCAAGGATGGAATCAAGAAGACTATTCAATGGTATTTGGATAACAAAGAATGGTGGGAAAACATTATTTCTGGTGATTACCAAAATTACTATGAAGAAATGTATGGCAGTAGAAAGGTATTAGATAAGAAGTAATTATGAAAGGAATTATTTTAGCTGGTGGCTCGGGAACGCGCCTTTATCCATTAACTTTAGTTACTAGTAAACAATTATTGCCTGTCTATGATAAGCCAATGATTTATTATCCATTATCTACTCTGATGTTGGCGGGGATTAAAGATATTTTGATTATTTCAACTCCAGCTGATACGCCAAGATTTGAGGAATTATTGGGTGATGGTTCTCAATTTGGGCTTAAGTTAAGCTACAAGGTTCAACCAAGTCCAGATGGTTTAGCATAAGCATTTACCTTGGGAAAAGATTTCATTAATGGTGAGCCTTGCGCCATGATTTTAGGCGACAATATTTTTTACGGTAATGGTTTTACCGAATTGCTTAAAAACGCTACAGCTGATGCACAAAAGGGTAAAGCAACCGTCTTTGGTTATTATGTCAATGATCCAGAGCGCTTTGGTGTGGTTGATTTTGATCAAAATGGCAAGGCTGTCTCAATTGAAGAAAAACCGGCCCAGCCTAAGAGCAATTATGCCGTAACTGGATTATACTTTTATCCTGCTGGTGTTAGTGAAAAAGCTGCACAAGTTAAGCCAAGTGCACGTGGTGAATTGGAAATTACCAGTTTAAATGAAATGTACTTGAATGAAGATGATCTAAATGTGCAATTATTGGGTCGTGGCTATGCTTGGCTTGATACGGGAACAATGCAAAGCTTAGTAGATGCAAGTAACTTTGTTAAAATGACGGAAGAACGCCAAGGCGTGTCAATCTCCGCGCCAGAAGAGATTGCCTATATTCATCAGTGGATTGATAAAGATGAATTGCTATCTGCAGCCAAACACTATGGTAAAAGTCCATATGGGCAACATTTAAAGTCAGTTGCGGAAGGTAAATTACGTTATTAAGATTAGAAGAAAGAAGATAAACATGGGACAAATTAAAGTAGAAAAAAATGTCGGTGGTATCGAAGGATTAGCTGTAATTACTCCAACTGTTCACGGTGATGATCGTGGTTACTTCATGGAAACTTTTAATCAAAGAGATATGATGGATGCTGGCTTTAGTATTAATTTTGTGCAAGATAACCAATCAAGTTCAACCAAGGGGGTATTGCGTGGACTTCACTTCCAAAAGCATTATCCACAAATTAAGCTGGTTCGTGCTGTTCGCGGTAGCGTTTTTGACGTTGCTGTTGATCTTCGTAGTGAATCAAAGACTTATGGTAAATGGTACGGAGTTGAATTGACTGCAGAAAACAAGAAGCAATTTTTAATTCCACAAGGTTTTGCACATGGCTTTTTAGTATTAAGTGATGTAGCTGAATTTTGTTACAAGGTCAATGATTTCTGGCACCCTAATGATGAAGGCGGTATGGCTTGGAATGATCCTGAAATTGGCATCAAGTGGCCACACCTAAAGGGTGAATATCCAGGCAGCCCTGATGCTTCTGGTTATACTTTGGATGATGGCACTAAGTTAAATATGGCTGAACGTGATCAAGAATGGAAAGGTTTAAAGGATACTTTCAAGTTTTAATTAGTGAGGTAAATTAATGAAAGTTTTTGTAACTGGAGTTAATGGTCAATTAGGTCACGACGTGATGAATGAATTGGCCAAGCGTGGCTATGAAGGTGTAGGTTCAGACCTTGCTCCTGAATACAGTGGCGTTGAAGACGGCAGTGCTGTTACCAAGATGCCATACGTTTCTTTAGATATCACCGATGCAGATGCAGTTGACAAGGTAATCACTGAAGTAAATCCAGACGTAATTATTCACTGTGCAGCGTGGACAGCTGTGGATATGGCTGAAGATGATGACAAGGTTGAAGCTGTTCGAATGGTTAACGTTGGCGGTACGCAAAACATTGCTAATGTTGCCAAGAAGTTAGACGTACCAATGGTTTACCTTTCAACCGATTATGTATTTGACGGTCAAGGCACCAAGCCATGGGAACCTGACTTCAAGGGTTACAAGCCATTGAACGTTTATGGTGAAACTAAGTTAGGCGGCGAAAAGGCTGTTGCCGATATTTTAGACAAATACTTTATTGTGCGTATCGCTTGGGTATTCGGTGTTAACGGTTCTAACTTTATCAAGACTATGCTCAAGGTTGGTTCTAACCATGATGAAGTTAAGGTTGTTGATGATCAAATCGGTACGCCAACTTACACCTTTGACTTAGCTCGCTTGCTCGTCGACATGATCGAAACTGACAAGTACGGTTATTACCACGCAACCAATTCTGAATTATCAGCAACCGAAAGCGGTTATGATGAAAATGGCACTAAGACCGGCTACATTTCTTGGTACGACTTTACCAAGGAAATCTACCGTCAAGCTGGTTACGACACCAAGGTAACGCCAGTTACCACTGCCGAATATGGTTTGTCCAAAGCAGTTCGTCCATTTAATTCTCGTTTGGATAAAAGCAAACTAGTGGATAATGGCTTTAAGCCATTGCCAACTTGGCCTGATGCCGTTAAGCGGTATTTAGAAATTTTGAAGAAGCAAGGCTTCTTTGACAATTTGAAATAGATGGAAAATGAGGCATTTGGGATGCCTCATTTTTTGTTTAAAGTAATAAATTTAAGGAATCATTCCTCCTTACACAAACTATTTTACAGTCTCTTAATAACAGTTAAGACATTATCACTTATTAATCACAAACACATATTAAACTATCAGATTATTTTATATTATTTGATAAATTTCTACGATATAATGTAGGTATATCAAATACTTAGGAGGTAACAGTGCTATATCATGGTACCACTCAGCTTAATGCTAGGCGCATAGAAAAGGATGGCTTCCATGTTCCTATGCTTGATATACTAAATGTTGAAAGAAATAAAAGAAATTGGAATAAATCGATTGGATCTTTAGGCTATGGATTGTATACTTTTGAAAATGATCCTCAATTAGCTTATGAATTTGCCAGTAAATTCGACCCAAAAAATCCAGTTGTATTTGAATTGCCTAATATAATACCGGAAAAGAATCTATTAGATTTAACAGATCCAGATACTAATCTATTATTTAGAAAGTTTTGTGAAGATGAGCGTAATTCTAAACATGGTGAACGGATTTACGATCATGTTAGGCACAGAGGAAAAGTAAAATCTTATGCTGGTGTTATGACAGAATTATTTATAATTTTTCTTAAAAAGAAATATAAGATAACTACCTTAGGAGTTAAAAGATGGACAGAAACTGATTTACCGGGTGTAAGATATGGTGTAGGAGCTAATGGAATTGAAGTAACCGTTAGAAATGCTCAACTTATTAATATGGGGAAAATAAATATATTAAGAAGGGAAGATATTTATGGATCTTAGCAAAGTACATTTTACTGAAAAAGATGTTCAAGATTTTATGGATAGTTTAGATATTGAAGCTATTTTAAAAAATATTGATAAGATGCCAAATGATGATGACTATGAATCTTCTTTTTCTCATGACATGGAGTTTAACTTAAAAGAAGAAACTGATAAAGATAAACTTATTTTTATGCAGGACTTAGACGATAAAACGAAATATAGAGTAGTGGTAAAAGATTTTGAAACGGATTTAATAGCATGACAGTTATAAACTTTTTAGGATATTCAGTTAATAAAATGCTTCTTGAACAAAAAGAACCTGTTGTTCAAAATAAACAAACTAAAATTGAAGTAAAACAACATTTTAATGTTAGATATAATGTACAAGATAATAAGGCCAATGTGATTTTATCTTATAATGTTGATAAAGATGCTCCTTTTAAGTTAGATGTAGAGTTAGTAGGTCACTTTTCATTTAATGTAGATGAAGATGCAGGAAATAGAGGATTTAATTATTACTTACAAACAAATGCTGTAGCAATTATGTTTCCATATTTAAGACAAGTTTTAACTACTTTAACCGCTTTAACTAATACAATGACTCCAGTAATCTTACCAACTATTAATATTGCAGAATTATTGAAGTCAACTAAACAAGACCAGTAAAATCAAGTAGCTAATCTATTTTTTGATTGCTATGCGATTACAGGGTAGGATGTGTTTTTTGCACATCCTATTTTTGTACTTTTGAAAGAGCAAGATCATTAAGATTTTGCTGATTAAGCCCGAGTTATAAAAGTTATATTCTAAATAGACTAATCTGTTATATACTAAACAATATGGAGGAGGATATTATGAAGATTAAAAAAAGTTTTGTCCTTTTAATAGGGATGCTGTTTGCTTTAACAGTAGTTTTAACAATTAATCAACCTAAGCAAGTAAATGCATCAGTTTTTCAAAAAACTACAGTACCTAAGAAATTCCGAGGTACTTGGTATGGTTATGATTATCAAAAGAAGCTCAAGGCATTTAAGATTACAAGTTCTAAAATTGTATTAGCTGGCTACGGTGATTTCAGTATGAAGACCAGAACTTATAAATATACTAAGCGTTCACACAATTCACACGCTGACTATAGTTCACACCAGTTGATTAAATGTAGTGGCAATAGAATGTTTATGAGTTATCCAATGGGTGAAAACGCAGCTGCATATGTTACCAACAACAGTAAAAAGCTTTATGTTGGGATCGATACTTGGGTAGACACATATTACAAGAGTAAAGCTACGGCTAAAAAGAATCATCGTGCTGATATTAAAAGAAGTAGAGTAGCCAAGCTTTTTAAATTAGTTTGGCAACAGTAGTATCAAAATTCAACTTGGAGGAAAAGTTATGAAGAAAAAAACTTTATTAGTGATAGTCGCATTACTATGTTTGACTACCGTTTTGGCAGTTTCAAGCAATACTGTAAATGCGGATAGTATTGATCTTAAAGGCAATTATTTATATGATCGGCAAGGCAAAGCACATAAGATTCCGATCACTAGAAGAGGCAATCATACTAAAGCAGCTGAGCGTGTGGCTAAGTTGATTGCTAAATGTGTTGGTAAAAAGGCTGGGGATACGGATTTAACGAGAGTAGACACCGCGGCATACTATGTTTCGTTATTTGCTGCTCGTGATGCATATTCAATGAAGGCTCCATATTATAATAAAGCTTATGGCGTATTCATTGGCGGTTCATGTTCATGTGCCGGTACAGCTGATGCGATGCAAATGGTTTTGAAACAAATGGGCTTTAAAGCTAGACACGTTAACAAAAATAAGTATACACATCAATGGTGCACTTTAAAGATGGATGGCAAAAATGGTTACGCAGATGGTCAGGCCGGTTTTGCCAATTATGGTAGTTACTTTTCTAAGAAAAATAAGTATGTCATGATTCCAGCAACTAGCGTGGCATTTAAGAAAATGAATGGCGAGTTAGAATAATTAAGTTGGATTTTTGAATAAGATAGTTGAGGACTTTGTTCTTTTGAGCAGGGTCCTTTTTCGTCCATAAAAATAACAACTATATTATTTTATGATTAAATGCATATTTTTTAATGGATTGTCTGATAACAAAGGATTCTTAAAAAGATAATTTAAAAACCATGTTATAAAATTAAAAATATATTGTAAGTAAATTATAATCGTGATATTATTTTTCATAACTTGAAAGTGGGATAGATTGAACAACAAGTTTTATCCACAAGGAGGAAAATATATGAATCAGAAAAACATTGATGTTCGAGATTATTCGTACGTATTTTGTACTAAGAAAAGACTTGAATTAGTTCAGGCATGTAAACATAGTAGTGGCTTAGTAGGCTTAAGAAAAAAGTGGGCAACTGCTGCGATTTTGACGTTAGCATCTGGTTCAGTATTTATTTTTTCACCTAATGGTCAAGTTAAAGCCGCAGAAAATAGTAATGTTGCAAAACAAGTATCAAACAGTGAAAAACAGACCAATGTTGCAGATTTTCAGGCGAAACACCAAAGTGGCTTAGCTAAGTCGGCTGGTACAGTTGAGGATAATACGCTTGAATCAAAGCAACAAGAAAATACTCCTGTTTCTACACAAACAAGTGAAAATGGTCAGGTTGAAAAGGCTAACACTCAAACTCAAGCTACTTCAGTAAGTGCAGCTCAAAATAATAACGCTCAAGCTAAAACCCCAACCGACACTCAAGCTGATGCTCAGCCTGACACTAATTCTCAAAATCAAGAAACGCCACCAGCTAACAATCAAGATCACGTAAAAGGCAATGTTCAAAGTGCCTGGGATCAAGGATATAAGGGTGAGCACACAGTAGTTGCCGTAATTGATAGTGGTGTCGATACTAGTCATAAAGATTTTCAAACTATGCCTAAGGATCCTAAGTTAACAGCCGATCAAATGAAGGAATTGATTGCTAAGTTAGGATATGGGCGTTATGTGAATGAAAAGTTTCCGTTTGTGCATAACTATGTTGATAACAGTGAAGATGATATAAAGCCCGAAGCTGATGAGCCTCATGGTCAACACGTCTCAGGGATTATTGCGGCTGATGGTCAACCAGATGGTGACAAAGAATACGTAGTTGGGGTAGCACCGGAAGCTCAATTATTACAGTTGCGGGTCTTCAGTGCTGATGGAACATCACTTGATTTAGCTAAACAAATTGTTGATGCTGTTAATCTAGGTGCTGATGTAATTCAAATGTCTCTTGGTGGTGGTGTAGCTGCTGCTGATTTGGGAGTGGCTGATCAAAAAGCAGTTCAATATGCAGTTGATCACGGTGTAATTGTTTCGATTTCAGCATCAAATAATGGGAATGCAGCTTCTGTTGATAATACTAGTCATATTACTGATTCAGATTATCAATCAGGAGGAAATGCTGGTAATTATGAACCATTTAGTTCAAGTACTGTTGCTGATCCGGGTGCATCACGCAATGCAATTACTGTAGCTGCTGAAACTTCTGATACAGGTAAAGACAGTGACATGGCTTCTTTCAGTTCATGGGGACCATTGCCTGATTTTACCTTAAAGCCGGATATTTCAGCTCCAGGATCTGATGTGACTTCTTTAGCAAATGATAACCAATATACTAAGATGAGTGGGACTTCAATGGCTGGTCCATTTGCTGCAGGAGCAGCGGCTTTAGTTAAAGAACGACTAGCTAAAACTAATCCTGAACTAAAAGGTGCAGAGTTAGTTAAGGCAGTTAAAGCATTGTTAATGAATACGGCTAATCCACAGACTCAGAATGGGTATACTACACCAGTTTCACCTAGAAGACAGGGTGCAGGTCAAATTAACGTAGGGGATGCAACAGCTTCACCGGTATACATTACTACTGATGATGGCACTGGGGCACTTAGTTTGCGTAAAGTCGGAGAAAATACTGAATTTACTTTGACTTTGCATAACTTGTCAGATAAGGCTCAAACTTATACTTTTGATGATATGGGTGGAGGCTTTACTGAAAAGAGAGAAAAGGATAGCGGAATCTTTTACGATGTTCAACTCGCAGGAGCAAATGTTTATGGTGCAGATGCTGTTACCGTAGCACCAAAGTCAGATGCACAAGTTAAATATACTTTAAAATTATCTAATTTGAAGCCTAATCAATTAGTCGAAGGATTCTTAAACTTTACAAATACTGAAACTAAGAAAACATTGGTAGTGCCATACTTAAGTTATTATGGTGATATGACCAATGAGAATGTCTTTGATAATAATGCCAATGAAGATAATGACATCCAAGGCAATCGTTGGACTAATGAGGATAACTATCCACGCGGAATTGCTGATCAAGACTCACTTAAAAAATTAATTAATGTGGATGGTCAATATAATTGGCAAGAAGTAGCTAAGTTATATGAAAGTGGTAAGGTTGCCTTTTCACCCAATAACGATAATAAGAGCGATTTAGTTCGACCTTATGCATACCTTAAACAAAATGTTGAAGATCTTAAAGTGGAAATCTTAGATGCCAAAGGTAATGTAGTAAGAGTTTTGGGTGATTCTCATGGAATTCAAAAGTCATATCATGCCGATGGCGAAGGTACCGTTGATATGGGATACTCGGCCTCAGATGCATCTGTTTTTGACTGGGATGGTAAGCTTTACGATGCTAAAACAGGTAAGATGGTTGTGGCTCCAGATGGAAACTATACTTATCGGTTTGTGGCAACTTTGTATAATGATGGCCCACATAAGGTGCAAACTCACGATACACCAGTTGTAATCGATACTGTTGCACCAACTTTAAGTAATGTTAAGTTTGATCAAGCTACTACTACTTTGAGTGGTGACTATAAAGATACGGGTGCTGGATTTACAAGTTATTCATACGGTACGGTAACTATTAATGATAAAGTATTCGGTTTTAAATTAGATGATCAGGAACAATCAGTTTTTTCAGATCATGATAAAACCTCAGGTCATTTTGAATTTAAGCTGACGCCTGAAGAACTTAATTCATTTTCGGGTGCGGGTAATAAAGTAACCGTTGCAATTAGTGATGTAGCAGATAATACAGCTGCCTTAACTTTAGATGTAGCTGGTCAAGCAGGCAAACCAGAGGTTTCTGTTTGGAATGCTACTAATGGTTTAGCATTTAATCAAAAGATGGAGGATTATGATGCTAAAACCAATACTTATACTCTACGTGGCGGTGCAACAAAGGACTTTTATCTTAATGGCAAGTTGGTTCAAGTAGCTAGTGATCAGTATGCAGTACCTGTTGCTGCTGATGAAAAAATGCCGCTTGTATTCTCAAGTGATCAAGCTGGCCATGACGTATTATTAACCTTTACTCCAGCTACACTTAAGGCAAAATTTGCATGGCAACATGTTGATGGAGAAAAGAAGAGCTTCGGTCCAGAAATCTATTCAGTATTTGGTTCCAATGATCAGGATATTGTTGTTCAAGCAGCAGTGACTAAAGGCGATAATGTTCAAGCATTTGCCCAAGATTATTTCACTAAAGAAATTTATACTGCTACTGTCAAAGATGGCGTGGCAACATTCCATATCCATACAAGCATTAATAAGGGAAAAGATGGTAAATTTAACCGTGCTTTGTTAAAGGGATGGACTGAAATTGATGGGCCAACCTTTAATGATAAGCAAAAGACAGCCACGACGGATATTAGCGATGAAGTTTATATCGGCGTTTACTACGATCCTACTCATGTTGACAAGCCAGTTTATACTAATCGAGATCAATTAGGAGTTAATGTGACTGATGAAGTAGCAGATGAGGATGCTTTTGGTCCTACACCATATCCAGGGTATGAGCCAGAAGATAAGTCTAACCCAGACATTCATTTTGACTATTTGACAGATGGTGGCGTATCTAATCTTGGCTTAGAAGCAGTTGAAAATGGCTATTATGATCCTGCTACTAATGACTTTACTTTGACTGGTCATGTTGATTCTAACGTTGTTAGCTTAACAGCAATGGTAGCTAGTGGATTTGAAAATGATCCTAATAATCAGATTGATATTCACAATAATGGTAAATTTACAATTGTCTTTAAGATGCCTCACACAGGTCATAGATATGTGCAATACATCTATAAGACCACTGATGGTACCGAAAAACGTGGATCAGTTGGTTTGATTTTAGATATAGTTAAACCTACATTATTAGTTGATCAACTCGGCAATCAAGATGAAGCAGAATTTACAACTAATAAGCCAACCTTTAAGCTTTCTGGCGTAGCTAACGATAATCTGGATGGCTATAAATTCTATCTTGATGGTGATAATTTATTCAGCCAATTTAACGGTTCTGGCTACGATTATGTCGCGGGATTATATGCTAGTCCTGACACAACTAACGATTATGGCTCACACAAGTTTGAAAAAGAAGAAGTACTTGATGATAATCATGGTCAGCCAACAACACATGTCTTTACAATTGCAGTAGTTGATCAATTGGGCAATAAAGTAGAAAAGAAAGTAATCGTCCATTACGACCCTAACTTTGTTGAAACTCCTGTTGTTGATCCTGATCAAAATAACGGCAATGCTAATCATAATGATAATGGGCAAGCTCCTGTGACAGTACCTACATCAACCACCGAAAATTCATTTGAGCAGGGAAATTCAACTCAATCTGATGTTAAGAATGATGTTACTCCATCACTTGCTGATGCTGCTAAAGAAAAGACCTTCGTTTTAACTCACGCTGCACTAGTTTATGATCAAGATGGACAGGTTCTTGCAACTAATAATAAAGTTCAACGTCTTGAGAAGGGAGCAACTATTTCTGCCTGGAATAATGGCCAAGTAGTGAAAATCAAGGAACAGCAATTCCTTCAAGTAGGAACTAATGCATATGTTAAATTAGCTAATACCTTTATGAAGAAATTAGTTGTAAGAAATGCTTATGTTTACAATGCTAGTGGCAGAGCATTATCAGTTGATGGCAAGATCAGATTGATTAAGAAGGGCCATTATGTTTATGTATGGAATAATGGTGAACTCTTTGAGATCCATGGCAGAAAGTATTACCGAATTGGTGAAAATGCCTACATTAAATTAGCCAACCTTCAAGCCACTAAGTATGTTTTATTGAAGAAAAATGCTTATGTCTATGATCATAATGGCCAAGTTGTCAAAAATCATACTAAGCGTGTCCTGTTAAAGAAAGGAACTAAGCACGGCGTATGGAATAATGGCAAAACTGTTTTAATCCATGGTAAGCGTTTCTATCAATTAGGACAAAATAGCTATGTTAAAGTTGTAAATGCTAAACTATTGTAAAAAGTAAATACACGAAAATAATCGGACAATCTAATGACTGCCCGATTATTTTTATGCTTTTTTAAGCTAAACTAATCTCACGACTAATTTGCTTAATCGTCTTTTCTTTTAAATCTGCGGATAAAGTAAATTGAGTAAAAGTATTGCAGCACTCTGGTTGAATATAAAGCGTATGTTTTGTTACATCATAGCCAATCCAATAGCCAGTGTAATCAGATTTAGTACTATTGGCACTTAGTTTTTCAAGACCTTTTGGAATCATGACCGTCTTGAAAACATCATATAGTTGCATGATTCCATCTTCACGCTTGAAGCTGTCAATGTAGTTTGACAGAAAAGTTGCCCGAATAAAACGAGAGGGCGGAGTGTAGTCACCGGGTAGTCCTAGTAACCCAGAACCACTTTCGATCTGTTTAATTACTAATTGATCATTTAGCTTGTTTTCACCAACATTATGCGGCCGCATTTGCACGTAGTTGCGTAAGTTATTTAAGTGCCAAGAATATTCTGGACTATTGGTCATCACACCGATGCTGTCATAGATTTTGAAAGCACCGTTGTTAACCGGTTCAAGTACAATGCCTTTGCCGCTAGGATCAAAGAAGGTGAAGTGCATTGGTATGGGGCTAGGTATGCCAGTTTCTGTATCTTCCCATGGTTGATATTCAGTTTTTAATAGGGCCAATTTAGGAATTGCCTCTTTGATCTCAGTAATATCTTTGAAATTGCTTAGAATATAGCTAACAAATTCTGCTCCGACGATCGGAGTTAAGCCGCGCTTTTTTAAGTTTTCTTCAGTGTCCCAGCTACATTCTTCCAGATATTGAGCATCCCCAACTAATCCTTCACTATTAATCCCATCATTATAGAAGAGCGAATTATTAACATTAATTCCTACAAATGCATATTTGCTCATCCATTTATGATAACAGCTTGGCATTTCTGTATTTTTAGGAAAAGCAGTGATCTGAGTTTTCACGCTCTTTTTAAAGGGACTGAAAGTAAAGTCATCGGTTCTGCCCCAGAATAAATCACCATTATTTGCTTTCATTGCAATTGATGTACACGGCATGTTAAAACCTCCCTTGTTCAGATTAATCAATTATATTGTAGTGCGACCGAGAAAGAATACTAAATGATTCAGCTTATGACTTTATAAAAGCAAAAACTTAACATTGTTCTGCAAAAATAATGCAATCATCTCCTAAATATGTGAGAATGTAATTGCTTACAGCATTTTGCGATGATAATAAAGGAGTTTTCCATGACTGAAGATGCAAAACTAAAACAAGTAATGAATAAAATTGACAATGCGATTAGCTGGATTAAGCAATTAAACTGCATTGTGTCTAATTCTTTAAATACTGAATTAAATCCTGATGATGACAGTGTCTTACTTTATTTACAAACGCCAAATAACTTAATTGTGCCCAGCTTACTCTTGAATGAGCAAGCTTATGACTATCTGCTTGAGCAAGATGACGCTTCTAACGGCGAGGGGATTATTATTAGTTGGGCTGGCAGTTTTATGGATGCCACGGCGCCAAAAGAGAGGACAGGGCTTGATCCGGAGCAATTGCGCCAAGATATGGATTATTTGTACAATGTCTGGTATAAATTGACTAAGCAAAGTGAAGCGATTAATGATTATTATCAAGATACAGCTGATTTGTCTGCTGAAAAGATCAAGGCAGAATTGCAACAGATTTTAACTACAAGCGGCGTGTTTGACGCTGATGTATTAGCCGAAACTGAAACGCAGCTAGCAGGGATGCCGTTTGCCTATTTATGGGGAATTTATCAAGAAGTGCAGCGTTCAACCGATGATAGCAAAACTGCAGGACAACTGCTTTATCACTTAACAGTCGAGGTCCCTCATGATTCTTACTTGTTCAAGCCAGATCCTGATTTTTCTTTATTAGCAAATTTAGCTGATCAAGCTGCAGCAACTGGCGCTGATTCTAACTTGATGGGTGAGCCAATTGAACGAGCAGAAGCGGAAAAATTGGCAGAAAAATTACGCCAAGCAGGTGATTTATTGGTCGAAAATAATTTAATCCCTGCTGGCGCTCTGGACGTGGAATATGATGAGACGCAACATGACGTGATTGTCTACTTGCAGTCACCTAATGATGTGATGATTTTCCGTAATGATGTTCTAGGTACTAAAACTGCGGCAATGATTGAGCATGAAAATACAGAGCAATGCGCAGCTCATCTGGCTATTTCCTTTATTTTGAATTTTGCGCGTGACTTGCAAGATACGGCCGGGCAAATTAGCGAACAAGATTGGGACGGCTATTGCGCTGATTTGGACTACTTGTACCGGATAATTTTGGGCTTTTCCGCCAGCATCCCTGATGTCGATAACTATTTAAGCAGCACCAATGATCGGACCCTTGTAGATTTACGACAAAAATTGATCAGTTATATTCAGGCAAGTGATAGTGAGGACAAGACTGACTTAATCGGGATTATTAATCAACTAGGATATGGCTATCTCTACACTTTAATGGCATATATCGATTCAATTGGCGATGACCAAAATGCTAATGCGATTACCGACTTCTTGGGTCACGCTCTCGTTTATTTACCAACGCAGGATATTGCTAGTGGCTTTAATCCTGACAAGAATTTCTCTGTTTTAGCTGAAAATAATCCGCATGATACCTGGCAAAATGGCTCAATTGTGCTTGATAACGGTCAAGGTGATACATCAGGTATTGTGGCTGACTTATATGCTAAGCTCCAAGCAGCAGTAGAAAAGCTGGAGCAGCGCTGCGATTTTGTACCTGGTTCAATTAATGTCCAATATTCTTCCAAGCAAGGCTTAGCTGGAATTTTATTCCAGACGCCAAGTCGAATCATTAGTCCTTCTTTTGCTTGGAATGCGCAAAGTGCAGCCCAATTAAGTGATCTAAACTCCGAGCAAATGGAGACTCAATTAGGGCTAGATTATGTTTTGGGCGCTTTTGGTGAGACACTTGATAATTTAGCTGCTGGGATTCGGAACAATCAAGAAAAACTAGATCAAGCTAGTCTAGAGCCGATCAACACTGATTTGGCCTATAATTTTGAACGAATCACTAAGCTATCACAGACCTATGCCGACCTAGATCCAGCCCTAAAAGAAATGATGGGCGAAGATTATGATGAAAGAAAATTGCGCGACTACTTAACTACTGCGATGCAAGTAGACGATAATGATGCGGCTTATCAAGCTGATGGCCTGTTAATTCGGGCAACTTATGCACAAATTTTTGCCTTATATCGATTAATGCATGATAGTAAGTTATTAGAACCTAAGGCCACAACTTTAGTTGATTTATTGCAGTATCAACCAGAGCACCCGATGAAATTTGAAGTAGTTAAAGACGTTGATTTGTTTGAAAATGATCATGATGATGAATAGTTTTTAAGGAGAAAGTAATGATTATTAGACGAGCAAGAAAGTCGGATTTTCCCTTTGTTTATCCGATATTAAAACAGATTTTTGATGAAATGCAGATGAAGTCGATTGAATCTTTGCCAGAAGATCAATTCTATAGCTTAATGAAATTAGGGTTCATTTCCGAGGATTATCGCTACTCATACCGCCGAATTTGGGTAGCTGAAGATCATGGTAAGGTGACCGGAATTTTAGATATGTATCCTTATAAGGACCAGAAGATCATCGATGTAGTCCTGCGTCATAACTATGCAAATGCTGGTTTACCCATTTCAACCGTGATTTTTGATGATCAAGAAGCTTGGCCACACGAGTGGTATATTGATGCGTTAGCTGTACATCCCGACCATTGGGGTGAACACATTGCTAGTCGTCTGATGGACGAGGCAGAACAAGTAGCGTTAGCTCATGGCTATCATATTATCAGCTTAAATGTGGACAAAGAAAATCCACGTGCGCAAGCTTTGTACAAGCATAAAGGTTATGAAGTGCAGAAGTCGATGACGATTGGTGACCGCACTTACGATCATATGATTAAGAAAATATAGAGAAAAAGCAGCATTCCTAGAGTATAAGCTTTGGGATGCTGCTTTTATGTTTATTCAAAAAAGTGTTGGTATTCAATTACTGTGACATTATTTTTTTGCGCATATGCTTTGAAACCAGGCGTTGCCTCTTTGGCAAAAAAGTAAAGATAGCTTTGTTTAATCTTGGGTACTAGGAACGATCTTTCAACTAAAGTATCAATCATTTCCGGTTTAATCTTATCTTTTGCTCGCCATTTACATTCACCGATAATAGCTTGATTATTAGTGAAATCAGGTGCAACAATATCAATTTCTTCTTCACGCTTTTTAGCTGGATTAGGGCCCCACCACTGACCAATTGTACGAATGCCAATTGGTAAATCATTTTGACGCCAAAGCCAATCGCCACTAGCTTGTTCAAATACTGGACCTAAAAATCTGGGTAATTCACTCATAATATAGTCTAATAAGCGATCAACTTGTCCTCTAACAATTAAATCTGTCTCACCGTCGACAAACTTGAACCAGAAACGAAAGAGACCATCAACAATATAATAGTAAGCTTTGCGGTTATTTTTATTAAAAAGTGGTTGCTTTTTTTGAATGACGCCAATATCTATTAAATTTTTTAAATAGGGTGTAAGAGAGCTAGATGTAATATCAGTTGCTTGCACAATATCGTTGTAGTGATTGGAACCATTAGCAATAGTTTTGAGAATAGCATTATATGTAGCTGGATTGCGCATTTCTTCCTGCATTAGAACGTTCGGTTCATCACGCAGAGGAGCAACTGGTGAGAAAAACATTTGTCTAATATTATCTCTCAATGAAATCTCGGGATTGATATAAGCCAAGTACTGAGGAATGCCACCAGTGATGCCATAGTAACCTAATAAGTCGCTTTTATTAACACTAGGCAGCATTGTTTCTGATTCAAATAAGTCAAATGGTTCTAGTTTTAATTGCCCAGTTTTTCTGCCATAAAGTGGGCTCTTGTACTCCAGGACCTGTCTTTCCATGAATGACATCGATGACCCACAAAGAATTAACATGACATTATTGTATTTTTTATAGACATGGTCAATTACGTATTGAAGAATAGAGCTGACAGAATGTTCTGATCTGGCTAAAAAGGGATATTCATCGATGACAAAGACTAATTTTTGTTCTAAATGATTAGCAATATTTTGCACTTCTGTAAAAGCTTTTTCAAAATCAGCGTAGGATGCAGTATTAAAATCATCATTTTTTAAATCGTTGATTTTTTCTGATAAATTCTTGAGATTCATATCACCTGTTGATTCTATTCCTTGATAGTAAATAGCAGGTTTATTCTGAATAAACTCACTAATCAAGGCGGTTTTACCAACTCGTCTACGGCCATAGATTACGATCATCTCGAAGTTAGGACTCTGATATTTAGCATTGAGGTCATTGAGTTCATTATTTCTACCGACAAAATGTTGCATAGATTTATTCCTTTCTTTTATTTGATTATAACATAATTACGATTAGCCTTATTATAATTATGCTAATCGTAATAAGGTTAATTTCAGTGAAATACTTTTGTTAAAATCCGAACAATTTAGGCTAATTGTAGCCAATAAATAAACAAATTATTTACTTTTAGTACTTCAGAGCTTTAACTCAGTCTTAAATCATGTTAAAATCTTATCAATGACAAAATTATGAATTCAAAGGGTAGACAGATAATGAATAACGACATTGAGAAAATTTTGTTTGATCAAGCACAATTAGATAAGCGCATGGATGAGATGGCTGCTGAATTGAATCAAAAATATGAGGGCAAGCAGCCGATTGTCATTCCCGTTTTAAATGGGGCAATGATTTTTGCTAGTGACATGATCAAGCGACTTAACTTTAAATTGACAGTTGATCCAATTAAGGCTTCAAGTTATGCCGGTACCGAATCAACAGGCAAGGTAAAGATCACTCAAGATATAAAATCTGATGTTAAAGATCAACCGGTAATTTTTATGGAAGATATTATTGATACAGGTCGTACGCTTCAAGCTTTAAGTGAAGTGATGAAGGACCGCGGTGCCGCCAGCGTTGAAGTGGTAGCAATGCTTGATAAGCCGACAACTAGAGTAGTTGATTTCCATGCTGATTACTATGGTTTTCAAGCTCCAGATGCATTTTTAGTAGGGTATGGTCTTGACTATAACGGCTTATATCGTAATTTACCTTATGTCGGTATTTTAAAACGTGAAATTTATGCTTAATGTAAAAAGTTGCTAGTATTCGTTGCTAGCAACTTTTTTTAATGTGATGGAGAAAAAGGCATTCAACGTCAGTATAAACTGTGATGACATTGTCCTGATAGTCATGAGCAATCCAGTCTAGAATTCGAATAAGAATCAAACTGGAAATGCTTTGGATATGCTTATTAGAAAGATTACTATTGAATAGCAATTTTTGCATTTCACGAAAAAGAGCTTGGTCAACTTGTGTTCGAATTTGACTTGAGGCAAGAGAATGTACATTTCGATAGTAGGTGGCATTAGTTTCAATTTCTATCAGTAAGTTGTGTGCTTTTTTATGTAAAGTACTTGATTGGGGATTGTTGAAGCAAGAATTGATTTCGAATTGCAGTACTTGACTAAATAGATCATTCAAATTTTTAAAGTTGCGGTAAAAAGTTCCGCGACAGATATTTGCAGCTTCACAGAATCTTTGAACTGAATACTTGTAAACAGTTCCTTGTGATAGGTCTTTTTTTAAGGCTTGTGCAAAGAATTGGATATGTATCCTGTCTTTCCTAGTTTTTCTTCTTGTAGTAGTGAAATACATCTTTATCCTCCCTTTTTTATGTTCATTGAACATATTGATATATAATATACCAGTTGCTATTTAATATAGCAATCCTTTTTTTAGATAACAATAATGTAATAGATTGTGTAAGCGAAAATCCCGCATGGATAACGTAAAAATTGCTTTTGAAAAAGTTTATTAATTGTAATCATAATTTACTATACCGTTATTAATTATGTACAGTTATTGCTGGAAACATTGATTTATCAAGGATTATAGACAAAATAGTAATAAGATAATAACTTAACACACTATTAGTATTAGCTAATGTATACAAACAATTAGATAGCTTAATTGAAAATGTGTGAATATCTGCATTTTTTTGACAGGATTTTGATGAAAAATGGGCAAAAATAAAAGAGCTCAAATAGTTGACTGAACTACTTGAGCTCTTGGATTAGGAAACTGTATTAAGTTTTTAACTACAGCGTTAGTTTTAATGATTGAATTTTCTGTAGTTTTGGATGTAACGTTTAGCAACACCCATCATGTGAACACTAACCTTGCTTTGGTCATCCTTTAAGCCACTGAAACTAATACCAAAGTATTTAGTCTTAGCATCGTAGCTCTTAGTACGGCAACCAAGTAAATCACCAGCGTGTTCCCATTCAGTGTATCTAGATGAGTCATTCATCTGACTGTCAGAGCCTGCAAAACCGCCAAAAAGCATTTGCTTTACGTTAAAGTAAATTTGGTTTTTCAATACTGACATTGGACGTAAGTTAGTATTGTATGTTGAAGAGATAGGCAAGCCAGCTTCATCTTCGTAGACTTGACCTACTTTTGAGTTAAGGCCAGAAGCCTTAGCTGCGCGTTCAATTCCAGTAACATAGTGGTCGGCATCCCAGCAAGATCTGTTATGGTTGTAGTATTCGTTAGCTACACGATTTGCAAAGTGCAAAGCACCTCGCTTGTAAGTCCAGTCTTGCTTGCCAAGTTGATGACGTGCAGAATTAATTAAGCTTAAAGTGTATTGGCTCAGTTCTTTTTGTTGAGACGCAGTTAATTTAGTCACGTTAACTAACGTATTATCTGAACCCGCATCACTATTGGTGTTTTCCTTCATGCCTTTTTTAGAAGCATCAATCAAAGCCTTACTTGCTTTACCAGTTTGGTTCCATTTAATAATGGCACTCTTGGTGTAACCAGCGGGTAATGTGATAGAAGCAGCTTGAACAGTAGAGTTGTTATTATTTGAAATAGCAACACTTCCACCTGCTAAAGCGGCTGCGATACCGATAAGTGATAATAGCTTAACATTCTTTGTCATTTTTCCTAATCCCCCTATATTACGAAAAGAATTCCCAATTTATAAGTCATTTTTTTGCTTAAGGAGTAGTCAATTCCTTAAAGATCGTTATATGTCTCTTCATGGAATGATACTAACATTATTAAAAACAAAGTCTATATATGAACAGCTTTAATAACGTATCTTGTTAAATAAAAACATATATGTTATTTTTTAGAGTGCTAGTTTATCAAGACTTAGGGCGACCTAAAATAAAAGCTATACGACTAATAAATAATTCAAAAGTTTTTTAATAAAGGCTAAATTTATATAAAAAAATATATAATTATAACCTAAGTTATCTATAAATTATCAAGTACTAATGACTAAGAGTTGGGATAAAATCAGCGTTTAGCAAAGATATGTTTTAAAAATATTATATTGTATAGAAAATAGCAGAAAGATATTAAAATTATAATTAATTTCAAAATTACACTACAAAATATGGAAGTGAAACTAGTTTGAGTCGTATTTTGTAATTAAAGCTATGCGATCATCAAATACGGACTATTTATTTTTGTGGTTAAAGGAATATTCAAATTATAGTTTATCTTGGTCATGAAACGATTATTTTTTTCATTTTTACACTATTACTAATAAAGGCAAGTTAAACATCTGATTTGTTAGGCTTAAGGCAACATTTAAAAATATTTCGCGTAGTGAAACGCGTTCCAAAACTTGAAACAAAGTCTGAAGCTGGTGAAAACGAATACATTTGTGGAAGAAGATGATATAAATATATGCGTAAGGCAAATGAAACAGAGATAAAAACTTAGTTTTATTTAAAGGAGAAAATAGATTATGGATGGTAAGAAATATTCAGTAGTTATTGCTGGCGGTGGTAGTACTTTTACTCCAGGATTTGTCCTTGATTTAATCAAGAGTCAGGATAAATTCCCATTAAGACAGTTGAAGTTCTATGATAACGATGCTGAACGGCAAGAAAAGATTGCCAAAGCTGTTGAAATTATCATGAAGGAAAGGGCACCACAAATTAAGTTTTCTTACACAACTGATCCTAAAGAGGCCTTTACTGATGTAGATTTTGTTATGGGATCAATTCGTGTTGGTAAATATCACATGAGAAGCTTGGATGAAAAGATTCCATTAAAATATGGCGTGAATGGTCAAGAAACTACTGGACCCGGAGGAATGGCCTATGGTCTTCGCTCAATTCCCGCAATTTTGCAAATTATTGATTGGATGGAAGAATACTCACCAAATGCTTGGATGATCAACTACTCCAACACAATTGCAATCGTTGCAGAAGCTTGCCGTCGTCTTCGTCCAAATGCTAAGGTAATTAACATTTGTGATATGCCGATTGATGATATGGACAGAATGGCTGCCATTTGTGGTTTGGACAGTTGGCATGATATTGACTTTAACTATTATGGTTTGAATCACTTTGGCTGGTGGAAAGAAGTTCGCAACAAGAAGACTGGCGAAGACTTAATGCCTAAGTTGAAGGAATACGTCAAAGAGCACGGCTATTGGGTAGGTGGCGATTACGACAAGGATACTGAAGCTTCTTGGGAAGCCACCTTTAAGAAAGTTGCCGATGAATATAAGCTAGAGCCAGAAACTTTGCCAAACAATTACATGCAATACTACTACTTCCCACAATATGAAGTTGCTAATGCTGATCCGAAGCATACTCGTACTGATGAAATTCGTGAACACCGGCAAAAGATTGTCTTTGGCGAATGTGAAAGAATCGTAAAGGTGGGAACTGCTAAGAATAATATTTGGGATATTTCAGGTTTGCACTCTGAATATATCGTAGATATTTGTCATGCGATCGCATTTAACACTCATGAAAAGTTCTTAGCTAACTGTGCTAATAACGGTGCAATTTCTAATATGGATCCAGATTCAATTGTTGAAGTACCAGCATTGTTTGGTGCTGATGGCATTCAACCAATGGCTACGGGTAAAGCAGGTCGCTTCCAAAGAGGCTTGATGATGGAACAACAAACTTGTGAAAAATTGGTTGTTGATGCTTATGTTGAACATTCATACAATAAGATGCTACAAGCATTTGCATTAAACAAGACTGTACCAGATGCTTCCGTTGCTAAGAAGATTTTGGATGACATGATTCCAGTTAATGCTCCATACTGGCCAGAACTTAAATAATTAATTGTCATAACATAACTTCAATTCAAGAATAAAAATTAAGGTAGTTACTCAAATAGGGTGGCTACCTTTTTTGAGTACGACATGATATTCTTATTCTTAATAAGAAACAGTGATGAGAAAGGAAACAGAATGGATTTAGAAACAGCGGTCATGAAGAAAAAGGAAAGTTTTAATGAGACCGATAAAGCGATCGTTAGCTATTTATTGAAATATCCTGAAGCAGCAAGTCAGTTGAGTTTGCTGAAATTAGCTCAGAAATTATACGTTTCTAAGTCCGCTATTTTTCGCCTAAGCAAAAAATTGGGATTAAGTGGTTTCAGCGAATTGAAATTTGAATTGTCCGAGTTAGCTACACGAAAGGAGCAAAACGTTAAGAACAAGCAAACGCTAGATTTCAATACGGATTTACAAAAGATCATTGCTGAAACTTTTAAATATTTTAAGGGATTAAACTTACAACCATTTTTTGCGGATTTAGATCAAGCGGAAACGATCTATCTTTACTCTACTGGCTGGCAGCAGCAAATTATCGCGGAATATTTGGCGCATAACTTTTTCTTAATTGGTAAAAAAGCAATTATTTTGCCTAGTGCACGCGACGAAGTGGCATTATTAGGGCGGTCTGCACGGGAAAATGACATGCTGTTTGTTATTTCATTTGGTGGTTTTAATAAAACAATTATTGAAGAACTTAAGAAGATTGATGTCGTGAATACTGAACTGAAATTGGTGTCACTGACTAGCTGGCAAACGGGAAAATTAGCCTCTCTTAGCGACTATAGCTTTTTCTTCAAAACTACGCCATTTCAATTTAGTAAGCAAAATGCGGTAACTTTTAGTTCGGCCTATGTTTTAATTGATCTAATCATGAATAGTTATGGTCGACATTGTGATTTGAGATAAAGGGGAACAAGATGAAGAAAATATTATTGCTATCAACTGGGGGAACTATTGCTTCCGTTGTTTCTGATGCAGGCCTAGTACCCAAGGAAACCGGTGAAGAGTTAATTAAAATGTTGGGAAAGTTGCCGTACGACATTCAAGTCCGCGATATTTTGCAATTAGATTCTTCTAATATCCAACCAGAAGAATGGAAATTTATTGCAGAAAATATTTACAAATACCGCAATGATTACGATGGAATTGTTGTTTCACACGGTACTGATACTATGGCTTATACGGCATCAATGTTGTCGTTTATGCTGAAAAATATTAATATCCCGGTTGTGCTGACGGGAAGTCAGGTACCAATTAACGTGGTCCTAAGTGACGCTCACGATAACCTACGGTTGGCTTTTGCAGCTGCAGCAACTTGTCCACCTGATGTTTATTTAGCCTTTCATAATAAAGTTATGCTGGGCTGCCGCAGTGTAAAGGTGCGGACTACCAACTTTGATGCTTTTGAAAGTGTGAATGTACCACCAGTAGCAACCGTTTCTTCCGATGGGTTAGTTTTTAATTCAGAACATTTTCAAAAAGAACATGACGGTCAGCCAACCTTAAATACTAAAATTAATTCGCACGTATCGTTGGTGAAACTATTTCCAGGTTTTGATCCTAATCTGCTTTTTGCGATGGTTAATAGTGGTTGCCGCGGGATTGTTATCGAAGCGTATGGTCTAGGCGGGATGAACTTTATTCGCCGCAACATGGTAGCCGCAATTGGTAAGCTAATTCGTCAAGGTATTCCCGTTGTAGCCAGCAGTCAATGCTTGTATGAACGTAGCGATTTGACCAAATATGAGGTGGGGCGTGAGGCTTTGCTGGAAGGAGCTATTTCCGCTTGTGATATGACTTCTGAGAGTGCGATTACCAAATTAATGTGGGCTTTAGGGCAAGGGATGGACGTCCATCAAATTGCTGACTTTTTTGATACAAATGTTGCTGGAGAAGTAACTCTTAAGTAAAGGTAAATAATATTACAATTATGTTAATTGTAAGCGCAGCCATTCCCATAACGATCGGCTTTTTATATAATAAGAAATATAAGGAGCTGGGAACATGAAGAGTACAGTTTTACAGAAAGTTTGGCTTGTATTTGCTGCTATAGGAATTGGGGCTTCCCTTTTTGTTAACAATTCGCATCAACTGATCGAATCTAATGTAACTACAATTTCAAACGCAATTATTAATACGAAATAAAGATGACAGTCAGTTAGGTGGCTGTTTTTTTGTATAATAAAAGAAAAAGAATTGGATGTGAACAAGATGGATTTTGAAGAGGCTAGAAATAAATTACAAATGATTGAAGAAATGCTCAATCGGATGCCCTTGATTCATGGAGAAAATGATGTTTTCAAGGTTACTGCTGATGAGATGGATGACTTTTTAGCCAATGTAATGCCTGATATGGATGGCAAACAAGTGACGGAACAAGGAAAAAAGATTTTGCACACTTGTCTACAAGTACTTAAGTTACGGCAAAAGGATGAGCGGCTAACACCTGAACAAAGTAGCTTATTAGCAGATATTGAACAGCTTAATTAATACAAAAATATGTTAAAATGGTTCTGTAGAAATCGCTTACAAAGAGGTGCGCTTTATGGAACTTTTAATTGCAACTCATGAAGGGTTAGCTGCGGGGCTAATGTCTGCACATGATATGTTGGCAGGCAAGAATGATCAGATCCTGACAATTGAATTAAACGACACAGGAATCAGAGATTTTAAGGCTCGTTTTGCTAAAGTCATGAATAAATATCAGAATAGTCAGATTTTGGTGCTAACTGATTTAAAAAATGGGACACCCCACTTAGTCGCTTCGGAATATGAAGATATGTATCCTGAGCGAGTACGGGTAATTAGCGGTGTTAATTTGCCAATGGTGCTGGAGCTTAGTCATAAGATGATCAATGCTAGCTTGAATGAAAGTACCGAAAAGGCAATTCAGATTGGTCGTAGTCAGATAGATGTTGACCAATTGGCAGCAGCCAAAGTTTAATATCAAAAAAGACGATAGTGTTGTAATGCTACCGTCTTTTTGTAACTAATTAATCTTCAATTAAATTATTGTCATTAATAAAAATATTTCTAAATTTTGTCCAACCTTTTACTAACTCAACTTGTGCAATTGAAAGTAAAGCTAGGGTAACTACGATTAACCATTGTCCAGCTGACAAACTGGTAATGTGAAATGCATCTTGCATTGCTGGGACAAAGAGAATAATACACATGAAAAATGCAGAGATAATGAATGACACTGTTAACCATGGATTATTACCAGCTGATCTTTTCCAGATGGGATCAGTATTTGAATGCTGGTTAAATGAACGAATCATTTGGGCCAATGCTAAAATACTGAAGGCCATGGTTTGTCCGACAACTTGATTGCCGATTTCTTTACCAATGAAGTAACCAATTAAAGTAAGCAGGGCAACAAATATTCCTTGGGTAATAACCCGAATAACTAGGTCTTTTTCGAATAAAGTACCAGCTTTAACTGGCTTGTGTTTCATAATGTTTTTACTTGCTGGGTCTACGCCAAGAGCAAGGGCAGGTAGAGTAGCTGTAGCTAAGTTAACCCACAAGATGTGTACTGCCAATAATGGCGCATCCCAGTTAAAAATAGTTGCCGCAAACAAAGTGGTAATTTCAGCAATGTTACCAACTAGCAAGAACTGAATTACTTTTTGGATGTTGCGGTAAACGCGGCGACCTTCCTTGATAGCGTGCGCAATTGTGGTAAAACTATCATCAAGCAAAATCATATCAGCCACGTCCTTAGCCACGTCTGTACCCGTTACACCCATAGCGACACCGATATCGGCAGCCTTTAAGGCAGGTGAATCGTTTACTCCGTCACCGGTCATAGCTGTTACCTCACCATTTCGCTTTAAGCTTTGAATGATGCGCAGTTTGTCAGCAGGAGAAACGCGAGCAAAAACGGTAGCCTTTTCAACAGCTTGATCTAATTCCGCATCAGACATTTGGTCTAATTCAGTTCCCGAGATTGCTAAGTCACCTGGCTGATAAATGTTTAACTTTTTCGCAATTGCCAAGGCAGTTACCTTGTGGTCACCGGTAATCATAATTGTGCGAATACCGGCTTCACGGCAGGTTTTAACTGATGCCGCAACTTCTTTTCGTGGTGGGTCAATCATGCCGACAATCCCGATAAAAGTCAAATTATTTTCCAAATCAGCATTTGCTTCAGGTAAGTTATCCACTATTTTGGTAGCAAAGCCTAGTACTCGTAAAGCGTCAGCTTGCATTTGGTGAGACAAGTGGGCAATTTGCTTTTTGTCTTGGGGTGTAATTTTACGCACGCCATTGTCAGTCATAATGTGTGTACATAACGGCAACATTTCGTCCGTTGCACCCTTAGTGAATACCGTTAATTGACCGTCAATTTTGTGCAATGTTGTCATCCGTTTTCTGTCCGAATCAAAGGGTTGTTCGAACAAACGGGGGAATTCTTTCTTTAAGTTAGATTGGTTAAAGCCAAGCTTTTGGGCAAAAGGAATTAAGGCTATCTCAGTTGGATCACCAATTTCTTTTTCACCATTCAAGCTGGCATCGTTACAAAGAGCGCTAGCATAGGCCAAAGTTTGATTGGTTTTATTTGCTGCAAGCTGGTCAACTGCGTGACTTTGGCTGAAGTCATTCGTTGCTGCCTGTGTAACAGTCATTTTGTTTAAGGTTAAAGTACCAGTTTTGTCGGAACAGATGACAGTGGCGTTACCTAAGGTTTCGACTGCTGGCAACTTTTTGATCAAAGCGTTACGCTTAACCATGCGTTTAACGCCTAAGGCCATAACAATTGTCGCGGTTGCTGGCAGACCTTCTGGAATAATTGAAATTGCCAATGAGATAGCAACCAAGAATTGTGGTAAAAGTGGACGGCCATAGAAAGCACCAATTGCAAAGACCAAACTACAAATAATTAAGCCGATAATCGTTAAGACCATGCCGGCTTTAGCTAATTTGCGTTTCAATGGTGTTTGTACTTCAGTTTGATCTTCTAACATGCCAGCAATGGCACCCATTTCTGTTTGCATCCCAATTGCTGTCACGACGCCTTGACCACGACCATAAGTCACAATTGAGGAAGAAAAAGCCATATTGATGCGGTCACCAAGAGCACAATCTGGATTTAAAACAGCAGCTGCGTCTTTTTCTACCAGTACTGATTCACCAGTAAGGGATGCTTCTTGAATTTTCAAGTTAGCTGTTTCAATTAAGCGCAAATCGGCTGGAACCATGTCCCCATCATGCAAGATAACAATATCACCAACTACTAATTCCTTGGCCGGTATGATTAATTCTTTGCCATTACGAATTACATGAGCAGTTGGCGCAGATATGTCACGTAACGCAGCTAAAGAAGACTGTGCCTTTTTTTCCTGAACTACTCCAATAATGGTATTAAGAACCACGATTGTCGCGATAATAATGGCTTCGGTATATTCGCCAAACATAGCAGATAAGAGGGCAGCTACTAATAAGATACCGATCATTGGATCAAAAATCTGCTCTTTGACCATTTGGATTACTGTTTTAGGAGGTTTAGCTGCGAGCTCGTTTAAACCAGCTTGCTGGCGTATTCGAACTTCGTCTTCAGTTAAACCAGTTTCGGTTGTTTTTGTATTTGTTAATACCTCAGACTGTTCGACAGCCCAAGGTTTTTGCCTGTGATTATCCATAGCGGACTAACCACTCCTTTCGTAAAAAAATAATGGAAAACGACCTACTAGCATAAGCCGTTCCCCATTTGAGAAACTTGTTCAGTTTTCATTTGCGTATCGGCAGCGTCATAGGCGCTTCTCGGTATGTAAATTATATAATATATAGTTTATCGCATTGTGACATATTGTCAATATAACTAATCATGGTGAAAGAGTTCTT
This sequence comes from Lactobacillus sp. UMNPBX12, assembly GCF_002553955.1. NCBI lineage: Bacteria > Bacillati > Bacillota > Bacilli > Lactobacillales > Lactobacillaceae > Lactobacillus > Lactobacillus sp. UMNPBX12. The sequence continues at coordinate 54,606 of NZ_PCYY01000008.1, read as the reverse complement.
TAATTTTTCTTAACCAATTGTCTTTAGTAGAAGGAGTAGTTTTCGTTTGTGACGCAGAGTTAGTTTGCTCTATATGCTGTTTACTGGAAAAATGTTTAACATGTTTCGCCTTTTTTGGTGCAGATGCGGACTGTTTTTTCTTAGTATTTTGATGATCATGCAATTTCATTATTTTTGGTTGCTTATTTTGGCGCACATAATAATGGTCTTCATCAGTTTGTGCTTCCATCGCAATATCGGGACGCAAATAATATAGGTCTTGACCGTCATAGCTGTTAATTAAAAAGACAAGAATATCGTGTAAATCACAAATACAGTGCCAGGCTTGCTTTTGATCTGGTTCAATTTGGTTATCGTGGACAGCAGCGTTGCCCATGCGGCGTATTTCGTCAAATAAATCCATGATCGAAAGAGGGTAATCTAGTTCATTGCGTAAATAATGTGTATTATTACGCAAATTACGGTGTTCGCCATCATGAACTGTGTAATATGGACTGAGATTTTCTAACTTAAAAATTTTTTTGATTAGACTCTCTAATAGAAGACGTGAATTTGAAATAACGTCACGATAATCATCAATTGTGTATAATTTGTGGATTTTTTCAGCGGTAGGAAAGGCTTCCTTGAAGCTGCTATTTTTTACAAAATCAAAATTTACTTCCACTGTGCAATCCCCTCCAAAATAAAATAATGCTACTAAATATAATAAGAACTTCGTCTTGATTTGTGAACAAAAGATGTTTGCTTTTTTTGATCAACTTGTTAATCTAAGTTAAAAGGATTTGTGAAAAGGTGTTTTGATCAATGAAAAAACATAAGAAAATTTGGATATCGGGAGTTATTATCCTGTTAATTGGTATTGCATGGCTAATTGGCAATTTTTATTACACTAAAGAACGTCAAATTGACCGCATTGTAGCTAAAATGCAGGATCCTAAAACTGAGCTGGCTCAGTATGTCACGGCTTCAACGCCTGATATGGATGTGACAGATAAATCGCTGAAGCCGCTTCAAAATTACTTTAAAGAGCATCACAGTGCAGCTAAACGTTTAGCCTATAATTTGCGTCATAATCGCGATCATGGTGAAATCAGACTGATTCAAGATGGACGCAATTTTTTGCTTTTTCCAAAATATAAGTTGTGGATACAAGTATATCGCCCACAGGTGAAGACCAATCACGCTAATTCAACTTTGACGGTTAACCAAAAGGATTATGGTGAAATGGAAGGTGGCAACCAGAATTACTATCAAGATTTAGGTATGGTCTTTCCTGGTCGCTATCATATATTAGTTAAATCTAAGGTTAATGGTCGCCATTTAGATGCTGATTCGATTGTTAACATTTGGTCAGATAAGACTGTTGATATGAAGATCAAAACGGCCACTTTCCAAGTGCGCAGCGTTCCTAATGGTACGATCTATATCAATGATCGTAAGGCGGGTAAATTGAACCAGCATGGTAGCTATACTTTCAAGGATTATCCGATTGCTAAGCGAATGGAAATCTATATTAAGAGTAAGGCAGATGGTCAAACTATTAAGTCCGAAAGGGTAACGGATTTGTCGCAATCGATTAGTTCAGAATTTTCTAATAGTGAGGATGACGTCACTGATTATGATGGTACTGCTGAATATCAAGGCAATGGCGAAAAAGATGTCTATCAGGATGCAGAAGGTGACTATATTGTTAACCCGATTTGGCCTGGCTTGATTAAGGTTGGGGATGCAGCTAAGCTATTGTACAACACCCTTAAGTCGCCAAATGCAGATGACTTTGAAAATGGAAAAGAAAATCCAGACTATAAGAAGATTGCTAAGCAACTAAAGGAATGGCATAAAAAGAAGAGTATCAAGAAATTAAGTGTAAAGATCAAGGTGCTCTCTGTTTTACCAGGTAAGCGTAATTATAGTCGGATTAACTATGAAGTAACCTTTATTAAAAAGTATAAAGATAAGAGTAAAAAGAAAGAACGATTGTCGTATCAAAACGCTGTTTTCCACCAAAAAGATGGCAAACAATTGATTCAGACTTTGGGCGACTGCAAGTTAATAAAAACTAAAACAAGTGACTAAAGATTAGTTAGAGTAAGACTTCCTACTGTTAAAAATAGTAGGAAGTTTTTTAATAACAGTGAAGCTATATAAGAATATTGTTTTGCAAAAATAATTAAACAAACAAAATAAGATTAGGCCCGATTCGCCTAATCTTATTTTGCTATAAATGCATTAAATTCCACTTAGGTATCTTAATTTCGCCTTTCTCACTCATTGTCAAAATAGTGATTGAAGCATTCTTAGGACCTGGAACCAAAGGAATATGGTCACCATAACGATACCAGAGACTTCTAATAGTGAAGCCGTGAGTAACTAGCAGAATGTTTTCAGCGCCATCCAATTGACTGATTAATTTAAAACCATCATCAAGACGAGCCCAATATTCTTCAGCGTTTTCTGCTTGGTGATAAGGATCGGCTTCTTTAATCCAATCCTTAATAGTATCGATGCTCTCATGAGCAAACATTTCTTGCCGTGTTCCGTAGCCGTGACTGCCACCAATCATTCGCCAAGCCATTTCGGAATCCATTCCTTCGAAGTAGCCGTAGAATTGTTCTCTGAAAAATGGACTAGCGATGTGCTGCAATTCGTCTTTGTTGGCGTTATATTTCATGATGATCTCACAGGTATCACTTGCTCTCTTAAGATCACTAGACAATGCAATGTCAAAAGGTACTTCGCTTAAAGCTTTACCAGCTTCTTCAGCGCCTTCAATTCCTGGTGTAGTTAATGGTGTGTCACACCAACCTTGCATCTTATTGTAGCGATTGATATAAGTTTGACCGTGACGGACGATATAAATTCTTTTCATATTTTTCTCCTCGTAAAAAGCTCACACTTTATTGTAGAAAAAAGAGGTGAGCTTTTAAAGTTAATTATTTTCGTGGTAGATCTTTTTAACAGTTTTAATATCTTGCGGTTGAATCGTATAGATCGAACCCTTTGGGTACATGACTGAGACATTATTAGTGTGGTTTAAGCCAATTGCGTGGCCTAATTCGTGTTCAGCAGTATTAACGATTCGATTGTAACTGTAACCATACCATTCGTTTTGCAAATAGTAACGGTTCAAGTTGACCGTGGCCTTTAACAAATGTCCTGTAGCAGGGTTATAGGTAGTTGCTGTTTCTCCTGCGGCATTAGTGTCGCTATTATCGACTGTATTAATGACGATTTGAGCGTCTTTTTTATCATTTATTTGGTGAAAAGTAAAAGCACCGGTACGATTCCAAGCGTTCATTGCATTGACTGCAGCTGATCTTAGTTGAGCATTATTGCTAATATCGATATAAACCTTAGCTTCAGGATTTGACCATACACGATTGTCTGAAGAATCGTCATTTTCTGTTTTATCTGTGTCAGTTTTGATATTAGTAGTCTTTTTTTCGTTATTGGGAGAAATGGTCGTTTCGTTAGTTAGAAGTTCGTTAATTCGATAGCTAAGTGTAGCTAGGGAGTCTTGCGTTGCGATACGAATATTGGGATTGTTCTGATAAGTCCAAACGCCAAGAGCGATAAGAGCAAGCAAGAGAACATTTCTCAGTAATTTAAAAAATCTTTTCATGTATATATCACCCCCAATATGTCAAGATTATAGTCTCTAAAGTTAAAGTTTTCATCAATTTTTATTTATATTTTTCTCACGAGCAGGAAAACTATTATGAAAGCGCTATTCATGGTAAAATAGTATGCGAATTTTTAAAGAAAAGGTGATTAGATGGCTACAGCCAAAACTGAAAAAAACGAAAAAGAACTTGAACAAAAGCACCTTGATAATATTATGGGTCAGATCAAGGACCGCGAAAAAACTTTAAAAAAATCTATCAAATCAGCTGAAGGCGAAGCAAGAGAGCTTAATTCACACTTTTTTGACGATGTTAAATTGGATTATGATGGTTATTCCACTTCAATGGAAACAGCACTGTCAATCCACCAGCAGCAACAATTATTGAGTGAACGTGAACATGCTTGGCAACATTCAGCTAAGCAGCTAGAGACTGTAGAGCGTTTAGAGAAGCGACCATATTTTGCTCGGGTTGATTTTAAAGAAAAAAATGAGGACCGAACAGAGACGATTTATATTGGTCTAGGTTCTTTTGCAGACAAGGACGATCACTTCTTGATCTATGACTGGCGGGCACCAATATCTTCAATTTATTATGATGGTAAATTGGGTAAAGTTTCTTACAATTCGCCTGAAGGTGAAATTACAGTTGATATGACTAAGAAACGCCAATTTATGATTGAAGATGGCAAGATTGTGAACATGTTTGACACTGATGAGTCAATCGGTGATCAAATGCTCTTGGAAGTTTTGTCAGAAAAATCATCAACGCAGATGAAGTCAATCGTAACGACGATTCAACGCGAACAAAATAAGATTATTCGAAACACCAAAGCAGATCTGCTTTTTGTCCAGGGTGCGGCAGGTTCTGGTAAAACCAGTGCGATTTTGCAGCGGATAGCCTTTTTGCTTTATCGTTATCGTGGCAACCTGACTTCAAGTGATGTAATCATGTTCAGTCCTAACCAGTTGTTTAATGACTATATTAAGAATGTTTTGCCTGAAATGGGCGAACAAAATATGGTTCAAATGACTTACTGGCAGTTCGTTGCGCGACGGTTGCCAGGTATGGAAGTTGAAAACTTGTTCAGACAGTTTGAAGATCAAACCGCAGACAGCAATATTTCTAAGTTTAAGGATTCAGTTAATTTCTTTAACTTGTTAACTCGTTATGCAGAGCACTTGAATAAGCGCGGTGTTATTTTCAAGAATATTTATTTCCGTGATAAGAAGAAGCCTTACTTTGATAAGGAAAAAATTAAGGAGATCTATTATTCTTTCAATGAAAATTACAAGTTGGCCAACCGAATTGATGCAACGCGTGAAGAATTGATCAAGATGTTGAATCGAAAGATTACGCCAGAAACTAAGAAGGCTTGGGTGGCACACGCTATTGAAGGAATGAGCCAATCTGAATTAAATGAGTTATATGATCGACCTGATCAAGAATTTGAGTCTGAGGCTAAGGAAGAGGCCTTTTTAGGTAGAAAAATTGTATTATCAGCCTTGAAGGGCGTGCATAAGCGTATTTTGCACAACCACTTTTTGAATATGCGAGCACAATACCTGAGCTTTTTGCGAGCTGTACCTAAGATGGTTGATCTATCTAAGTGGAATATTGATGAAAATGATTGGTTGGCTCATGTGGAAGAAGTTAAGAATAACTTTAAGCAGCACCATATTGCCATGAATGATGTTTCAGCTTACTTATATTTGTATGACATGATCACTGGTCGCAGGACTGACTTTGAGATGCGTTATGCCTTCATTGACGAAATTCAAGATTATACTCCATTTCAATTAGCTTACTTGAAGTATAATTTCCCACGGGCCAAGTTTACAATGTTGGGTGACTTGAATCAGGCTATTTTTACTAAGGATGAAAGTCGTAGCTTACTTAAGCAGATCTCTGGCTTATTTGATCCTGAAAAAACTGATGTGGTGCAATTAACGAAATCATATCGTTCAACTAAGGAATTGACCAATTTCACCAAGCAAATTTTGCGTCAAGGCGAAAAGATTGAAGCCTTTAACCGTAAAGGTCCTAAGCCTATAATTTGGGGCAGAAAAACCGATGATGAAGCAATTGATGTTTTAGTTAACGTTTTGCATAATAATGAACAAAATAAGCGTACGACAGCTGTTATTACCAAAGACTTAGCTGCAGCTAAATTTGTGCATGAAGAATTAGCTAAAAAAGGTGAAAACACGACCTTAATTGCGACTGCTAATCAGCGACTAGTTGATGGTACTCTAGTTGTGCCTTCTTACTTGGCTAAGGGACTAGAATTTGATGCGGTAGTCATGTGGGATGCCTCTAAAGCTGCTTACCATAAATTGGATGAAACTCAACTTGTTTATACTATTACCTCTCGTGCAATGTATAAGCTAGATATTATTTATACTGGAGAAAAGAGTCCATTGCTTGATGTTGATCCAGATACTTATGAAGAAAAATAATTGACAAAAGTTGCTAGATCATTTAACATTTATTCAACATTAAAAACAACTTAGAACAGAAATAGTAATACTAGTCAAAGTAATAGAGAGTCTTTGCTGGTGGAAATAAGATATTTGCTAGTATGAATCACATCTGTGAGTTGGTCTTCTGAACAAAAGTAGGAGAATCCGGGATAGCCCGTTATAGCTAAAGGTTGATTATTGAACTTATTGAGGCAAGTTGCGTGAGCAATTTGTAAACATGAGGTGGAACCGCGATTACATTCGCCCTCGTAGCCGTTTGGCTATGAGGGTTTTTCTTTTAAAATAATCAACCTAGTGAGGCATTTCTGCGTGAGCAGGTGCGAACATGAGGTGGAATCACGAGCAGTCGTCCTCTTAGGTTAATCCTAAGAGGGCTTTTTTATTAGGAAAGAAAAATGAAGGTGAGAGTATGTCATTAAAATATATTGCAGAAATTTTACCCGCTCTTTTGTCAGGAGCAGGCATGACGTTAAGTATTTTTTTCTGGACGTTAATTTTAGCAACGCCATTAGGAATTTTGGTCTCATTAGGTGAAAAAAGTAAGTTTAAACCATTACGCTGGTTGGTTAACTTTTATGTTTGGATTATGCGGGGCACGCCCTTATTATTGCAATTGATCTTTGTCTTTTATGGCTTACCAATTATTCATATCGTCTTTCCCCGCTATCAAGCAGCCTTGTTTGCTTTTGTTTTGAATTATGCGGCTTATTTTGCGGAAATTTTTCGTGGCGGCTTCCAATCGATTGATGAAGGCCAGTTTGAAGCAGCGAAAGTTTTGCGCTTGAGCCGCTGGCAAACGATGACCAAGATCATTATTCCCCAGGTAATAAAAATTGTTTTGCCTTCAATTGGAAATGAAGTAATTAACTTGGTAAAGGATTCATCGCTAGTTTATGTCATTGGTTTAGGTGATTTGCTTAGGGCCGGCAATGTGGCAATGGCCAGAGACGTAACGCTAGTACCGTTAGTTTTAGTAGGTGTAATTTATCTACTGTTGATCGGTATTTGTGCTTTTGTTTTGAAAAAGCTGGAAAACCACTTTTCTTATTACAAGTAGTTGAGGTGAGAATATGTTAGAAGTGAAAAATTTGAGCAAAGAATTTAACGGTCACCAAATTTTGCGTGACATCTCCTTTACCTTGAAAGATGGAGAAATTATGACAATTGTAGGCCCATCTGGAGCGGGGAAAACCACCTTACTAAGAATTATTGCCGGTTTGGAAACAAAAGATGCCGGTGAAATTTTGATTGACGGTAAACCTTATGATTCAGGCAAGGTTGGCGTTGTTTTCCAAGATTATAATCTTTTTCCTAATTTGAACGTTTTACAAAATATCACTTTGGCACCTACTTTGGTATTAAAAAAGAGTAAAACTGAAGCAGAGCAGGATGCACGATTATTGTTAAAACGTCTACAAATGAGTGGGCGTGAACAGCAGTATCCTTATGAGTTATCAGGTGGGCAGAAACAGCGAGTAGCTATCGCTAGAGCTTTGGCTATGAAGCCGCGGATTCTTTGTTATGATGAGCCAACTAGCGCGCTAGATCCTAATTTACGTAAAGAAGTTGAGAAAATGATTTTAAGCTTAAAAAAATCGGGTTTAACCCAGCTGATTATCACCCACGACTTGAATTTTGCAGAGAATGTGGCGGATCAGATGCTCAAGGTTCGACCGTTAAGCGAGGATTAGGCAATGAAAAAATGGATTTTAGGTATCGTCTTGGCCTTAACATTATGTTTAACTGGTTGCCAAAGCGTACAAAAAGAAGCTAATACTCAAGATACATGGAATAGGATTGCCAGAAAAAAGCAAGTGGTAATTGGCTTAGACGATAGTTTTGTACCAATGGGTTTTGAAAAGAAAAACGGCCAATTGACGGGTTATGACATCGACTTAGCTAAGGCAGTCTTTAAACAATATGGCATTAAGGTTTCTTTTCAAACGATTGATTGGTCAATGAACGTTACAGAGCTGCGTAACGGTACGATCGACTTACTCTGGAATGGTTACAGCATTACGTCAGAACGACAGAAAAAAGTAGCTTTTAGCAAGCCATATTTACGTAATCGCCAGGTTATAGTTGTGAAAAAAGATAGTGGCATTAGTTCATTTAAACAAATGAAGAATTATGAATTAGGAATGCAAACTGGTTCAACAGCAGAGCAGTGGTATGAAACTAAACAAGACGTGCTGCATGCTAAGAAAACAGTTTTATATGATACGATCTCTAACTCATACTTGGATCTGAATGCAGGACGAATTCAAGGAATTCTGTTAGATGAAGTTTATGCCGACTATTATATTGCTCACATGGCTAAAAGTAGCGAATACAAGGTAATTCAGAATGATCGCGTGCCAATGGACTTGTTCGCTGTGGGGATGCGTAAGGGAGACAAAACTTTGCGTCAGAAGGTCAATCAAGGTTTAGCAAGATTGCAAAAAAATGGTCAATTGCGTAAACTTAATGAAAAATGGTTTGGCAGAAACAATAGTCGGTTAGGCAAGTAATATGAAGATAGATAATTTTACTTTTAAAAAGATTGATGAAATGACAGCTAGAGAATTCTATTGCGTAGAAAGATTGCGCAACACGATTTTTGTGGCTGAACAGAAGATAACTCTACCAGATTTAGATGATGAGGACCTAATTGCTGTTCAGGTTTATTTACTCAATCAAAAACAGACGACTGCCTTAGCGACTTGTCGTCTGTTTCAAGAAGATGGTAAATGGATGCTAGGACGCGTTGCTGTGTCAAAAGAAGCGCGCGGACAACAGCTAGGATCGAAAATGATTACAGCTGTGCATAAATTTTTACGGCAAAATAAGATTGATGCAGTTTACTGTCACGCCCAAATGCGGGTAAAGCCTTTCTATGATAGCTTGGGCTATCAAGTTGTAGGCGAACCGTTTGATGAAGGCGGCGTAGAACATGTGATGATGAAGAGGGACTTGGCTTAGGCTAAGTCTTTTTTGATTACTGGCACGATTTGATTAACTAAAAACTCATTTCCTTGATCAGTTAAATGTTGCCCGTCGGCTTGATAATATGTCGATTTGTCTTTTAAGTTTCTCATTGCAGGTAAAATATCCACAAATTGTGCACCATGTGCCTTTGCGACTTTTTGGGCGATATTGTTAAAAAGATCGAGTCTTTCAGCACCATAATATTGAAAAATGTCACTTTCTGGATTGGGATTGCACAATCCCACAACAATGGCTTTGCCTACTGCACTAAGGATTTGAGCCAAGTTCTTTTCGTAGCTTTCTGGACTAATGCCCCAAGCTGTTGCGGCATCGTTATTGCCGTATTCAACAACAACTAGATCATGTTCTGGGGGAATTTGCTCCAAATAATCGACGCCTTCAACTGTGGTAGCACCGCTTTTAGAAATGTTTTCCACCTGTGCATAATTAATTAGTGCCTGTTGAAATAAATTAGTTACTAGGTTTGTATTTTGACCATTACGATATCCGTTAAAAATGGAATCGCCGAATAGGATTATTTTTTTCATATTTTTAGCGCTTTCTATTATAATAAGTTAGTGTTTTAGAAGGAATATGGATACGATATATGAGAAATTATACGAGTTTTAACAGAAATGAATGGGCTAAATTAGCTCCTTTAGATAAAGTCAATATTACCAAAGAAGAATTAGCTGATATCAAGTCTTTAGGAGACGTGATTGACCTAACCGACGTGCATGAGATCTATACCAGTTTGATCAGTTACTTACACTTAGTTTACCAACAAAAAAAGAATGCGCAAAAAGCACAAATCAAATTTTTGCATAAAAGTTTTTCACCAGCTCCGTTTATCATCGGTATTTCGGGTTCGGTTGCGGTTGGCAAATCAACCACTGCGCGTTTATTACAATTGTTGCTCAGTAGAACCTATCCAGAATTAAAGGTACACTTGATGACCACGGATGGTTTTATTTATCCTAATGAGGAATTAAAACGGCGCAATTTAATGCCCCGCAAAGGTTTTCCAGAAAGCTATGATATGGCTTTACTTAGCAACTTTTTGCGTGATGTCTTGAGTGGCAAAAGCGATATTGTTTATCCGTTGTATTCTCAAGAATTAAGCGATATAGTACCTGGAAAATATGGTCATGTAAAAAATCCTGATGTATTGATTATTGAAGGAATTAATACATTGCAATTGCCCGAGAGTGGACAAGTTGTGACTAGTGACTTTTTCGATTTTTCAATTTATATTGACGCTGAAGAAGATTTGATTGAAAAATGGTACATGCAACGCTTTAGAAAAGTACTTAAATTAAATAAAAATAAGCCAGATAATTTTTACTATAAAATGGCTAATGGACCACTGGAAGATGCAATTCAATTGGCTGAAGAAACCTGGCAGATGGTTAATCTGGTCAACTTGCGTGAATATATTGCGCCAACCAAGGAACGTGCTAGCCTGATTTTGCATAAGACTGACGGACATTTGATTGATCGGATATACCTGCTGCACATCTAATTTGGTATACTAGGTATTATGAATACGATTTATTTACTGTTGATAAAAAAATTTGCTTTGCCTCCAGCGTGTTTAGACTAGTCGAAAGGTAAGTTTAAATTAAAGGGAGAAGAAATAATGGTACAAGCAATTAATTTGAAAAAAGGTATGATTTTTAGCCAAGATGGCAAATTGATCAAAGTTTTAAAGGCTAACCACCATAAGCCAGGTAAGGGTAATACCGTTATGCAAATGGATTTGCGTGACGTTAAGAGTGGTGCAGTTGTCCACAAGACCATGCGTCCAACTGAAAAGGTAGACTTAGTTGAAGTAACTAAGAAAAAGGCTCAATACCTTTACGGCGAAGGTGATACTTATACTTTCATGGATACTGATACTTATGATCAATATGAAGTTTCAGCTGATCAATTGGGTGATGACGTTAAGTTCTTGATGCCTAACATTATGGTTGATATGGACTTTACAGATGATAACAAGATTATCGGTATTGAATTGCCATCAACTGTTGAAATGACCGTTAAGGAAACACAACCAGAGATTAAGGGTGCAACTGTAGCTGGTGGTGGTAAACCTGCTACTATGGAAACTGGCTTAGTTGTGCAAGTTCCTGATTTTATCAAGAATGGCGAAAAGCTAATTATTGGTACTGAAAACGGTGATTACAAGTCACGTGCAGATAGTCAACCTAGATAAAAGATAAGAAAATAATCCTCAACTTGTGCATAAGTTGGGGATTATTTTAGATTACAGCCTTTGTTCTAGCATTAATTTTTACGGTATGTTTGTGTTCACCGTGGATCATTTTAACTTTCCAAATTGAGTGATTATTGTCATCAGTTAACTCCCATGAAATTGGTGTCCCTCCACTAAATTCTTTTAGGGCAATTTCATTAGCTTCTTGGCGTGAAATTGTCTTTTTTAGGTTCAAGGACGCATCTTTTTCGTAGTCATAGTCAAGCACCTGCGTAGATTGACCTAGGATTTTGTTATTAGTTGCGTCAACCTGAATAGTGCAGTCTTTACGGTCATCATAACCCACTATGTCATAAACATAGATATCTTTACTTAAACTAAGCGTGATCGATTTGACTACTGCATGTGTATATAATGATTTGAATTTCTGGACGGCGGAATCCTGTGAGAGATTAATCTGTGGCAAGTTATTGCTAGAATAGCTGATCGTTTCCGGCTTAGCTGCTAAATTAGTAGTTCGAATGGTAAAGTTACTTACTTTTGACGACTGATTATTTAGATAGATCGTTGTCCCAATTATTCCAACAAGTAACCCAGTGATAATGCTGCTGGTAATGATAAAAAATTTTCTCATGAATTCCACCTCGTTATTATGTTCTATATGTTTACTGATATTATATATTACATAACCACAAAGTGACAGTTTATCACTAGGTGTTTTAAATTTTCTTATGGCTTTTGGTACAAAAATGCAATATTTTTAAACAAAAAGAAAAATTAATGCTAAAAGCGCGGGTAGCATTTGTACTAGGAAGATTTTTTTAGTTGCAGTGAATCCGCCATAAATTGCTACTATGACAATCAAACTTAGAATTAATTTCCATACGTTAAAAAGAATAGGGATAGGAAAAATAAAGAAAGCAACGATCAAAATTACACCCAACATCCCATTGTAGATACCTTGGTTAGCTAGTGAAACTTGAGCAGCTTCTTGTTTAACAAAATTGATATCCATGTCGAAAGCCTTAGCTTGTTGTTCAGGTTTACCAAACATTTCTAAGAAACAGATACCGATATGCTCAATAGCCACGATAAATGTTAGGATTGTTCCAATAAGTGTGAAAAGAGTGTAAGGACCATATTTTATAATTTCCATAAAAATTCCTCCAAATATTTTTCTATAATTATACAATAGATTTTTGTTGACAATCGTGATCGAATAAATTATGATTATTCTTATCAAAAGTAAGAAGGAGGATGAATCACATGTTTAAGCGTCAAATGCAATGTCAATACACTGAATGTTGTTGTACAAACAGCATTTGTTTGACATGCTCTGATGTGGTGATTCATCTTAAGACTATTACTGATTAACTAGTTAAAAAGTTGTGGTTCTTAATGGGATGTATTCCGTGTTGGAGTACATCCCATTTTTTTGTTTGAGAAAGGAAAATTTATGTCGAAACTAAAGGGAGTTTTAGCAGGAGTCGTTACTATTTCATTAGGAATGCTTCTTGCAGCATGTGGTAATGGCAATAGCAGTAGTAAGTCGGCAGCTCAAAGTGGCACTTTAAATTTAAGCACCACAGCTCCATTAGATACTATTGATATCAGTAAGTCTACCGGATTTGGTCAAACTGGCAATGTATTCGAAAGTTTTTATCGTCTTGGTAAAAATGGTAAGCCAACAGCCGGCTTAGCTAAAACTGGGACCGTATCTAAAGATGGTAAGACCTGGACGTTTAAGATACGTGATTCTAAGTGGTCCAATGGTGATCCGATTGTAGCGCAGGACTTTGTTTATTCTTGGAGAAGAAGCTTGAATCCTAAGACCGCTTCTCCGTATGCCTATCTTTTTAGTGGCGTGAAGAATGCTGACGCAATCATTGCAGGAAAGAAATCACCTAATGCATTAGGAATTTCTGCACCGGATAAAAAGACAGTAGTGGTTAAGTTAAATCGCCCGATCGCTTACTTTAGAGTATTGATGGCTTATCCACTATTTGGGCCGCAAAACGAAAAAGTTGTGAAAAAGTATGGCAATAGATACGCAACTAAGGCTCAGTACCAAGTCTACTCAGGTCCTTTCAAGATTAAAGGATGGAATGGAACTAATGATACCTGGTCATTTGTTAAGAATAATGATTACTGGGACAAGAAGGTAGTCAAGTTGAACAAGATTAATTATCAGGTAGTTAAGTCCAACAATACTGGTTATCAGATGTATCAACAAGGTAAGCTGGATTTAACTCCGCTTTCAAGTGAGCAAGTTAAGAACTTAAAGAGTAATAATGACTTTACTCAATATCCATATTCACTTGTTAGATTCTTACTTTACAATTTTAAAGACAAAAATCAGATTAATCGTGCAGCTTTAAACAATAAAAATATTCGTTTAGCTTTATCACTTTCAATTGATCGCGATGTTGTAACCAAAAAAGTTTTAGGCAATGGTTCAACTTTGCCAACAGGTTTTGTGGCAAATGACTTAGCTTCAAATCCTAAAACTGGTGAGGATTTTGCTAAAGAACAGTCTGTGAATAATACAGTTGATTATAATTCAGCCTTGGCTAAAAAGTATTGGAAGAAAGGTTTGCAGGAAATTGGTCAAAAGAATTTAACCTTTGATGTCTTATCTTCAAATGATGAGGCTGATAGTGATCAATTAACTCAATACTTGCAATCTCAATGGACCAAGGAATTGAAGGGACTTAAGATCAATATTACGAATATCCCTGAAAAGTCATCTGATTCACGCGCACAACAAGGCAATTTTGATATTTATCTATCACATTGGGGCGGCGACTTTAACGATCCAATGACCTTTATGCAAATTCCAATGACTGGCACTTCATATAATTATGGTAAGTGGTCTAATTCTACATACGATAATTTGGTTAAAAAAGCTGGTAATGAAGATGCAAACAATCCAGAAAAGCGGTGGAATGATTTAGTTAAGGCGGCGAAGATCGTAAACGGCAATCAGGCAATTACACCAATATATCAACAAACAACTGCATATTTACAAAATAAGCGTGTTCACGGCCTTATTCATAATACTGCTGGTACACAATGGTCATACAAGTATGCTTATGTAGATTAAAGGAGAAGGGAGCGATCCCTTTTAATTTTGCAGTAATTTAAGTAAAGTATTAAAAAATATTGAATAAATACATAAATATAGTATTATTAATTTAATTATTTTTAATATAAGGAGAATCAATGGAATTACTGCAATATTTTAAAAGATTAAAGTGGGAATTTTTATTTGTTACATTTTTAATAGTCATTAATGCAGGCTTTTTGACACTAGCCGGAATATCTAGCGCTAATGCTTTAAGTGCAGTTGCAAAATTAAAAGCTGAGCGTTTTTTCATGTGGGTTGCCTTAATGGGCGGTGCCTATATTTTTTACGCGATTGTTAACTGTCTAGTCAATGTTGAGCAAACCCGTTTGGCACAAAATGTGGATAAATTAATTAGAAATGACATTGCGCAAGATCTATCACAGACGAGTTATTCAGGCTTTCATCAACAAACGGTAGCTACTTACAATTCTTGGCTGACCAATGACATTACAACCATTAATAACTTTGGTGTCGAGGATTTCATGATGATCATTAGACAAATCAGTGAAATTGTTTTCGGTATGCTCACTTTGGCGTACTTCAATGTCAGTCTTGTGGTCACTGTGATTATTTTGACAATTATTATGGGAGTGGTTCCCAATTTGTTTTCTAAAATTTTGGCCAAAAGGTCATTAGAATATACCCATGCCAATGAACGTTTGGTTAATTCAATTAATGATGTGTTGAATGGCTTCAATACCTTATTTCTTGCCAATTTACCGCAAACAATCGTCAAAAAGATCAATGGCGCTTCTGATGATGTTAAAAAACATGCGCTAAATTATAGTAAAACAGCCGGGATAACTCAGGCGATTACCAATGGTCTAGCCTTTATCAGTCAAGTTATCATTTTAGGGCAAACAGGCTGGTTGATTTTGCATCAATTAACGCCAGTCGGGACCATCAGTGGGGCACAATTTTTTGCCAGTACAATTTTCGCTGAATTAAGTGGGATTAGTTTTAATTGGCAAGAATTCAAATCAGTTAAACCAATTATAGAAAAATTTAAGACTATACCGCTTAAAACTGTTGATGGAGCTTTGCCTGCTGATTTTAAACTAAGCAATCTAGAATTGGATAAAGTTTCTTATCAGTATTCTGGACAAGATAAGCCTATCTTTGAGAATTTGAATTTAAATTTTAAACTGAAAAATAAATATATTCTGATGGGGGACTCTGCTGCAGGAAAATCAACTCTGCTGAATTTGATTTCTGGCTTACTTAGAGATTATCAGGGGAAAATTGAAATTTCTGATGTGGAATATAACCAGATTTCAGATAAGGATTTGCATGATCAGATTACATATTTGCAGCAAGATCCATATATTTTTACTGCTTCTCTAGGGTGGAATTTAACTTTGGGACGCCAAGTTTCAAAAGCAAAAATTTCTGAAGTGATCAAAGAATGTGGATTAGAGGATCTAATTGCTAAGTTGCCTGATGGCATGGATACTGTTTTAGCTGACCAAGGTAAACAGTTGTCCGGTGGGCAAAAACAGCGTGTTGCTTTTGCACGTGCATTGCTGCGTGATACACCAATTTATCTGTTAGATGAAGCTACTTCTGCCTTAGACAAAGCTTCTAGCGTACAATTAGAAAGATTGATTTTGACGCAAAAAGATAAAACCGTAATTATGGTAACTCACCACTTAAGAGATGAAGTTAAGCAGTTAGCTGATCAGGTAGTCGATCTAAATGAACTAAAGAAAAATTGATGAATTAACTAAAGGGAGCGATCCCTTTTTTAGTTTTTATATTTTATTGCTGCAATTACAACAAAATTAAATATAATAGTTTTTAGGTGAAAAACATGAAAGAAGATATTTTGCGTCAAATTGGCACTATTGCGCGAGCACTTGATTCGATTGCTAATATTGAATTTAAAGAGATGCAATTGAATCGAGGTCAGTACCTGTATTTAGCCCGCATTAAAGAAAATCCGGGAATTATTTCTGACCATCTAGCAGGGATGCTTAATGTTGATCGGACGACGGCAGCGCGTAGCATTAAAAAACTGGAACAAAATCAGCTGATTAGGAAAGAAAATGACCAGCAGAATAAAAAGATTAAGCATCTGTTTGTGACTGATTTAGGTAAGCGACTAGCAATAAAAATTGAAAAAGAAAATACTTACTCAAATGAACTAGTTTTATCAGGATTAAGTTTAAAGCAAAGAGCGGAATTAACTGCTTTACTAAAGGTTGTAGAAGACAATGCCAGCGAAAACTGGCGCTTTGTTAAAAATGGTGGAAAGAGGGAATATTGATGGATTATACAATTAAGCCTATTACTACAAGTGATGTTGAAAAATTACAGAAAGTTTCACGTGAAACTTTTAAAGCGACTTTTGATCCTTACACTGCACCAAATGATATGGCACGCTTTTTGGAAGAAGATTATGAAACAGTAAAGTTAGTCAAAGAAATTGAAAATCCGAATAGTCGTTTTTACTTTTTAATGGTGCAGAATGAAATAGCAGGCTATTTAAAAATCAATGTTGGGGATGCACAGACAGAACATTTGCGTGAGAATGCCTTAGAGGTGGAACGAATTTATTTGCGTTCTAGTTTTCAACATCGTGGCTTAGGAAATGTGTTGCTTGATTTTGCGGAAAAAACGGCGCGTGAAGAAGGTAAAGACTACATGTGGTTGGGCGTTTATGAAAAAAATGTACCAGCACAGCATTTTTATAAGCGGCATGGTTTTAGTAAAGTGAGTCAACACACTTTCCAAGTGGGGAGTGACCCACAAACTGATTGGCTGTTAGTGAAGAAATTGACCAGAAATTAAACATACGAAAAGGCACAACTTGAAGAATAATGTTGTGCCTTTTTCTATGTGTTCTTATTCGTTAATCATCGTGTTCAGTTGAAATAATCTCCCTAGTATGGGCGTTGATTTTAACGTCTGTTTCTTGATGACCATTTTTAACTGTAACTTCCCAGTATGTTTTACCGGTATCTTCATCTTGTTCTAGTTTCCATTCCTCACTAGTACCTTTAACGTGTTCTTCTGCAATGCGGCTAGCGTCGTCACGGCTAATGGCACCTCTGAGGGCCAAGGCCTTTTGATTGCGATCATCATGATCTAATTTTTCTGAATGAACGTGGCTAATTTGACCAGTTTCTGCATTGATATTAACAGAGTATTCATTGGTTGAATCGAATCCCTCAATTTCGTAAAGGTAATGATTACCTTCACGACTTAATTCAATACTTTTAAGCTGCTTACCACTAAATTGTTGATGGAATTTATCAATGGCTTCTTGCTGGCTTAATTTGATTTGAATATTATCTTTTTGAGTTTGTTTGCTCATTGCTGACTCAGAATTGTGTGTAACTTTTGAGGAAGTAACACTTTTTTGAGTAGTCGTCGCAGTGTCGTTTTGCTTAGAACAAGCTACTACTGTTGTTAATAAAGTTGCGCTTAGTAGTGCGACACTTGTAAGTTTAGTAAATTTCATTCTATGTCCTCTCGTAATTAATCACGGTCAACACTAATTACTTTTTTAGTAATTGCGTTAACCTTAACTTCACTTTTTTGACCATTCTTACTGATGGTTACTTCCCAGACATGCTTTGAACCTTCCCGGTCTAATGACCATTCAACTGCCTTTCCAGCTACTCTTTTTTGAGCAATTTTAGTAGCAGTAGAGCGAGAAATTGTCTTGCTTAAGCTTAAAGCCTTTTTGCCACATTCATCGCGATCTAATTTTTCGGAATGCGATGAGATAGTTTTGCCAGTTGAAGCATTGATTTTCATTTCATATTCCTTGCTTGAAGTGAAACCTTCAATGTCGTAAACGTAGCGACCATTTTCTTTATCTAAACTGATTGATTCAATCTTGGCAGTCTTGAACTTTGCCTTAAACTTTTTAACAGCTGTATTTTGTGAAACCTTAATTTTGCTTGAAACAGCTTGCACAACATTAGTTTCGTTAGCTAAATTTATTGTAGCAATTGCGGCAGTTCCTAAGCCGAGTAATGCTGCACCGGTAATAGTAATTTTCTTTAAGTTAATAGTTTTCATAAAAAATTCTCCTCTAAAATCGTTAATAATTTTTGTTTTGCTTTACTTGATATATTTATCTTACTAGGTAAGCGGCTTAAAAAAACTAAGATTTAATAGAGTTTAAATGAAGATTTCTTCATTTTTCTGTAGGAAAAGAAACTGTAAAAATTGTTCCCTGAGGACTATTATCCGTAACTTTAATTTGACCATGATACTTATCAGCTTCAGCTTTGACAATTGCTAACCCTAGGCCAGATCCTTTAACTTTATTGGAGTGGGACGTGTCTTCACGGAAAAAACGTTGAAAGATCTTCTCGCGATTTTCTGGCGCAATGCCCATTCCGTTGTCTGCAACTGTGAAAGAGACCTGTCCTTTATTTTTAGCTAATTTAACTACAATAGTGCTGTCTTGAGGAGAATATTTTGCCGCATTTTCCACTAAGTTGTGCACAATGTTGTGAAAATCTAGTGAATTAATACGATATTTCAATTCTTGTGGCATGTCAGTCTGTATTTTTTGTGGATAAACTGACTGTATTTCTGACACTACTTCATTAATAATTCTTACCAAATCAATTTTGACGACTTCAGTATTGCGTTCGATTCTTCCTAAGGTGAGTAAATCGTTGACTAATATTTCCATCTTTTTTGATTCAGTATCGATATAATCCAGTGACTTAGGGATGATTTCTGGTTTGGCTTGACCATGGCGTCTGATTAAATTAACGTGTCCTCGAATTGCGGCGATTGGTGTTTTGAGTTCATGTGAAGCATCACTGACGAATTGTTGCTCACGCTGTAAGGCCTGTTTTTGAAAAGTTAGCAGATTGTTAAAAGACTGGGCTAATTTTCGAATCTCTAATGGTTATTGCGGCACTGTGATTTGCTCAGTTGAAGCACCTTGCTGGATTTCTTGAATTTCATTATTCATTACCTGAATTGGGCGACTCCATTTGTGGGCAAAACGGCGAATAAGGGGGATGCTCAGCAGAATAGCGATTAAGTTGATGACAATCATTGTCCCAAATAGCCAAATAATTAAATGAAATAAGCGATCAATGTTTAATGCAACCTTGATTTTAAAGTCATGCGAGTTTTCCGTCCGTAAGAAGTAAATATGCTTATTGGAATAGACCATGTTTTGATAATGATTTTGGCGATTAATTTGTTTAAAGGTCTCGTGAGCATTTTCAGAGTAATAACTTTTGCCTTGAGGGGTGGTTAAAATGATGGCATCATCGTCTTGTTTTGCCAAATAAGCATCCAGCATAGCCGACCAGTCATATTTTGAATCAAGATTTTCTTTTACTGCTTCAACAACTTGTTCACTTTGCCGTTCAGCTTGGTAATAAATATAGGCCGATGAAATAATTAGAAAAGCCAAATTGACCAGAATTAAAATAGCGACAAATAGCCTAACGAATAAACGGGTTAATTGTTGCGTAGTTGTTTGAGGATTATTTTTCTTCATGCTCATCATCTAATTTTCTTAAACAATAACCTAAGCCGCGAATAGTTTTGATGATTTTCTTATAGGGCTCGCCTATTTTATTGCGAATAGTTCGAATATAAACATCAACAGTATTGGTTTGACCAACAAAGTCATATCCCCAGACTGTATCAAGCAACTCGTCACGACTTTTGACTTTTTCGGGGTCCCGCATTAGTTCAGTGATTAAGGCAAATTCCTTAGGAGTAAGATAAATTTGCTCGGTGTCACAGTAAAATTCGTGCTTAAGCAGATCAATTTTTAATGGACCAAATTCTAGGGAAGTATCAGGGACGTCATTTTGCTGCCGCATTTTTTCCAGTCTTCGCAAGACTACCCGAATTCGTGCCAGCAATTCCTCGATTTCAAATGGTTTGGTGAGGTAGTCGTCTAGTCCCTGATCAAGAGCAGAGCTTATATCAGAGGCAGAATTTTTGGCGGTAAGCATAATAATAGGGACATCACTTTGCTTGCGGATTCGCCGTAACACGGTCATGCCATCATATACTGGCAACATCCAATCAAGCAAAATTAAAGTTGGCTTTTCTTGAGTAAAAAGTTCTAATGCTTTTTTGCCGTCTTCAGCCCAAACAACTTGGTAATCCTCAAATTCTAATTCAGTTTTGACGAAGCTAGCGACGCTTTCTTCATCCTCAACTAGCAGAATTTTGACATCTTTTTCATCCATATCATTTTCCTTAAAAATAAAAGGCCGGAAATCGATTCCAGCCTAAATATCTGTTAATTAATTTTCGCCCTTAAATGTACCATTTTCTACTTCACGAATAAAGTCAGCTAAGTGCTTATAATATACGTCAGGGTTGTCAACCATGTGGTGGTGACCACCGTCAGGTGTAGTTACTAAGCGTGAGTTAGGAATCTTCTTTTGCATAATCTTAGCAGTTGAAATTGGCATAGTTTCGTTTTCACCAAAGGTTAATAGGGTTGGCACCTTGATCTTGTGTAATTGATCTCTGAAATGCCAGTCTTTTAATTTACCAGTAATTACGAATTCATTGTCGCCTTGGAAAGCGTTGTAAACGGCGGTTCCACCAATGTCTTTTAAGTGGTAAAGCTTAGATGGTTGCTTTCGGTCAACGAAATTAATATTTAAAATTTGTACGTCATCTTGATAGCGTTGATTATCATAGTCGTTGTTCTTTTCGCATTCGTGCATGAAGTCGATTTCGGTTTGTGGTAAAACCTCTTGGCGTCTTCTGTTAACTGAAGCAACGTACTCATCGATTTCATCAACCATTGAGGAGATAATTGCACCTTTCAAGTGTTGACCATATTTAACGGCGTATTCTTGAACTAATAGGCCACCCCAGCTTTGGCCGATTAAATAAATGTTATCAAGTCCTAACTTTTCACGGACTTCGTCAACCTCATCTAAGAAATATTCGTAGGTTAAATATTTCTTGGCAATTTCAGGATCAGAGTAGTCAGGCTGATCTGAATAAAGCGAACCAAGCTGATCGTACATAGTAACTTGCACGTTCAAGCCTTGCTTTTTCAATTGTTCTGCAGTGTCTTCCCAATATTCGTGATTGCCACCAGGACCACCATGCAAAGCTAGAAGATGAATGTCGCCTTCACCTTGGGTGTTGGTCCATAAGTGATAACCGTTGTCTAAAGTAATAATTTTAGTACCAGTCTTCATTAAAAGTTCCTTTCTGCTTTTCATTAAAAATTAAAATGATTACTCTAATTATCGTATCTAATTGAGAAAAAGACAAGCTAGCGGGTATAATGTTTCTAACGGGATAGAAAAGGAGAAATTAATGAGCCTGAAGTACGCTAAAAAAAGCCAAATTATTAGCTATACCATTTTGGCCGCAATCAAGGCCTGCAACATCGTCTTTGTAGCTTATATGGTACAAATTATGTTGAATGTTGCTTCGTCAGGATCGCATGATTATCTGCATTTGATTCGCCTGGCTGCTTTGACTTCCTTAGGTCAGATGTGTTTTATGGCCAGTAACTTTGTCTATGAAACGGTAAAGATGGGCATTATTCGTGACGTGAATATGACCTTTAAGCGCGCTAACTTGCGTTATTTGGTTGATCAAGGTGAGCCTGATATCAAGAGCGGTTTATCACTGATGACCAACGATTTAAAACAGATTGAAACTAATCGGATAACGGCACAATTGGATATGATTTTCCAAGGTTTGTCGTTTTTCGGGGCAATTACTTTTGCTTTTTATAGTTCATGGCAGATGACCCTAGTATTTTTGATTGCTACGCTTGCGCCAGCATTAGTTCAAATGCTTACTAGTCCTATCATTACACGTAAGTCCAAGATTTGGGCAACGACTAACGCTAACTATACGCAAAATGTGTCCGATTCATTAAATGGGGCACAGGCTACCAAGCTTTATAACGTGCGCACCAACATCGTTACACGAGCAGCTGGTGCGGCCCAGGCAATGGAGAACGCTCTGCGTAATATGACATTGACTCAAGCTTGGGCACTAGAATTAATTTATTCAGCTGCTGAATTGTTTTGCTTCATCGTACCATGTACTATTGGCGGTATTATGATGATGCAGGGAAATTTAAAGGTGGGTACATTAGTAATGATGGTCGATTTGGCCTTGAACTTTATCACGCCAATCGTGACTCTTTTTAACGAATTTAACCAAGTCAAGTCGACTGTGCCAATGTGGGAAAAGACCCAGCGCGCTTTGCATCACGTGCTGAAAGATGATAAGCAGAAGATCGATCATTTTGATGGTATGGAGGTTGAACAACTATCTTATGTTACAGGTAGTGATCACAAACGCATCTTTGAGAATGTGAACTTAACAGTTAAGCCGGGTGAAAAAGTTCTATTGATGGCGCCAAGTGGTTGGGGCAAGACCACCTTGCTTCGCTTGCTATTAGGTTTGAGAAAGCCCAAAGATGGTAAAATTTTGATTAATGGTACGGATGTAACGGGAAATTGGGATGCTGCCCACAATTATTTTTCCTATGTTAATCAAAAGCCATTCATGTTTGATGATACATTGCGTTTCAACATTACGTTAGGACGTAAAGTGAGTGACGAGCATTTGAAAGAAGTTATTCATGAGGCTGGTCTAGATGAATTGGTAAAGGAACAGGGTCTAGACAAGGCTGTAGGTGAAAACGGTAGTGGCTTGTCGGGTGGACAAATCCAAAGAGTAGAAATTGCCCGTGCGCTTTTATCAGATCGGCCGATTTTGCTAGCTGATGAAGCGACAAGTGCACTTGACCCCAACTTGTCGTTAGGCATTCATAAGACGCTGTTGAAGAATCCACGTATTGCTGTTATTGAGGTGGCTCATAAGATTTCACCAGAAGAAAAAGCGATGTTTGACGTGATCATTCATTTGGACACTCATACAATTGAGACAAAGATGTAAAGAGTTGATCGTTGATCAGCTCTTTTTATATAAAATAATATATAATTTAGCTAGCGAAAATATTTTATAAAATATATTAAAATCGTTGAACTGAAACCACTTACATCATATAATTAGGTTAACAGAGTTCATACGAGGAGGTTTTACTATGGCTGAACCAAAATGGCTTAAAGATATGAATGCCGATGAATACTTAAAAGAAGATTTTGATGCAAAGGGCAAGTCTAAATATACAGTTGAGGGAATTGATAAAAATGATCCTGATTGGTTAGATAAAGCCGCTAAGAAAGTTCATGCTGCAGAAGGTGATGATTACGTCAAGCTTGATGCAGGTTTGTTAACTGTTAACCAACTTAATTGGATGTTAAGGAATACTATCGGTGAAATGACGTTTGTTGACGATAACAACCAATTTTTGTGGTATAACCGTCCAACTGATCCTAACAAGAAGATGCTGGCTAAACGTACGCCAGATCAAGTTGGTGATACGATGGGAGCAGTTCACCCAGATGTCCGCGATGTTATTCCAGATGCTAAAAAGGTGGTTCATGCTTTGCGGACCAAGCATGAAGGTCATGATGATGTTTATATGCCAGTGCCAACAGGTAATTTAAAGAAATTGGTTTTGCACTATTATAAGCGTGTAGAAGACGACCAAGGCAACTATGCTGGTATTTATGAATGGGTACAAGACTTATATCCGTTGGTTAAGTATTTCTGTGAGACTACTGGTCAAAAGTTGGTAGTAGACGATGACGCAACAACTGGTGCAACTTATCGTAGAAATTCTGATCCAGACGCCGCAACTGGTGCATCAACTAAAGCTGCAGAAGTTAAAGAAGAAAAGCACGAAGAACCAGATACTACAACTGGTGCTTCGCAACATTAATATCAATTGCAATTAAAAAAGTGACTCAATCGAGTCGCCTTTTTTAATTAGATAATCTGACTGCGATCATTATTTCATCAGGCAGATTTTCACAGGTGATATTCTCCTTAGGATAAGCAAAGTAAGGAAAAACTTCGTAATTTTCAGGAAGATGAGTGTTGATAAATCTCTTGAGCTGGTGGTGAGTGATAGTTTCATTTGCTGCCAGGTTAATTCCAGAATAAGTGCCAACCATGTTGCCTTCAGGATCGTAATAGTTGATAGGCAATTGGTAGTTTGGAGTGTTAGTTGCCTTAGTAGGAAGAATTTGTTGGAATATTTTTTGAGGAACATAAATTAGTTTGTTTTTTAGCATATATATACACCTCTATCATTTTTGTGACATAGTGTCATTTTACTAAAAAACATAGTTTTAAGCTACTTTTTAATTTTGACTACAACATATAGATATAGTTTATGCTAATAGCACAATATTTGGTTGAATTCAATCTTGTATAAAATTTATCTTTCTATTAGGATAGATATCGATGTGCTTTTTTGTATAGCACGGATAAGGCACAAGATCTTGTATTTTGCGACCTAAAATAAAAAAGGGGAATGTTGAATAGGATGGAAAGAAAACACGAAAATTATTTTGTTTGGCTATTTAATCAATTGAAAGGCTGGCCAGTTCAAAATTACTGTTTATGGTTTTTTGCGTTTGGATTTCAATTAGCTTTGCTGATTCAAGGCAAAATTACAAGCGTAACTTTGATTACTTTTATTGGTACGCTTTTGGGTACACTTTGTGTATTGGCAATTAACGCTACTAAGGCAATTAATGGTTGGTTGGGGTTGATTTCAGCTGCTTGTTTTATCTATGCAGGTTGGTCAGCTAAGAATTATCTTTCCATTTTTGAACAGATTGCTTATATTGCAACTTTAGATTTACCAGTTATCATTGCCGTTAGATCATGGAATGACGATACTAAGAATCATTTGAGAAAATTTGGTTCAAAGGAATGGCTTATTGCTATTGTTGGAACTTTACTTGTTTATGTTGTATCCGGCTTTTTGATTGGTAAATTTACCAATGATCCTCGTCCTTGGATTGATGCTATTAGTTTTGCTATTTCATTAACTGCTGGGATCATGTGCTTTATGCGTTACAACAATCAATACTTTTGGTGGACTGCTAGTGGCGTCTTCCAGTTGATTCTTTGGGGCGTAACTTATGCTCAAGGTGATGCAAACTTAGCCATGGCAATTAATTCATTGATCTATGTAATTAATGATGTGTTAGCCTTCACTGTTTCACCATGGTTTAACATGGGCCGTCGCAAAGCTGGATTAAAAGAAATTCAAAAATAATTAATAATAGTGAAAAGTGAATAATTTCTAGTAAAAGTAGTACGAAAGTGCTACTTTTTTTCTGTGTTAGAATGAAAGAAAAATATGAAGGGTGAGGTAGAGCATGACCTTTTATACAATGAAATATATTCAAAATAACTAGAATACTAATCAGGCAGTATTATATGCTTTGATGTTGGTGGCGGCGTTAGCAATGATAATTTTTGCTTTGCTATATTTACATAACCGTTTTGCAACCAAGTATCGCGATTTGGGTATTATTGCCTTATTATTTTTGCTTTTGTTTGCCGGTACGCAATATGAAAAATATGTGCAACTTAATACGCAAAAATCACAGGCGATTCAAATCGTGCCATTCATCAAATCGATTGCTAAAGATGAAAATGTTTCGACTTCTGATGTTTTAGTTAGTTCAACGGTTTTAACTAATGGCATGATCGTAAGGATTGATTCTAAAAATATTGATTATCAGTTAAACCTTAATGATGATCGCAATACTTACACATTAACGCAGGCCCATGTAATTGATCATAAAGTAGAGGTAATAAAATAATGCAGCTAGATTACACACAATTATTCATTAAGTTTGCTCTCGGTATCTTAACTTTAATCATTCAAATCAATGTCTTTGGTAAGTCTAATCTGGCTCCTACGACTGCATTAGATCAGTTGCAGAATTATGTTTTAGGTGGAATTATTGGTGGCTTGATTTACAATCCTAGTATTACAATTCTTCAGTTTTTCCTAGTTCTAATTGTTTGGACGTTGGTTGTTTTTATTTTGAAATTCAGCCGTGATCACAATAATTGGATTAGAGGGATTATCGATGGTAAACCCGTTCAGGTAATTAAAAATGGCAAGGTGCTAGTTGGCAACTGCATGAAAGCAGGAATCTCCGCTAATGAATTAATGTTTAAATTGCGCAGTCGAGGTATCTACTCTGTTGAAAAGATTAAGAATTGTATCTTTGAGCAAAACGGGCAATTAACTATTATTGAAAATGATGAAGCTAACATTCGTTTCCCAATAATTAGTGATGGTCAGGCTAATATTGATGTCTTAGAGTTGATTCACAAAAGCGAAGCTTGGTTACAGCAACAAGTTGAAGAGGCAGGTTATAATAGTATCAGTGATGTTTTCTTAGGAGAATACATTAATGGACAATTACGCTTGACAGGTTATTCAAAGGGAAAGAGATAAAATGGCAGATTTAGTGACAGCAAAAAAATGGCTGAAAAATGCTAACACGGTGATCGTAACGGCTGGTAATGGCATGGCCAAAGAAGAGGGACTAGATATCCTAAGTGAAGAAGGCTTTGATGATCAATTTGGCAAAATTGCAGATAAGTATGATGTGCATACAATTGGGGATGCATTAGATAAGAGGTTTGATACTTGGAGCGAGCAATGGGCTTTTTGGAGTGAGCTAATCAACGAATATTCCTTACAATATGAGCCTAGTGAGACGATGCTTGCTCTAAAAAAGCTAATTCGTGATAAAAAATATTTTATTGCGACCAGTACATTCGGGCACTTTTTTGAAAATGCAGGCTTTAATGAAAATCGAATTTTCAATGCCTTTGGTGATTGGACTAAAATGCAGTGTTCTAGCGGGATTAATCATGGTCAAAAGGATAACCGTGAAGTAGTAGAACGCTTTATGACGGCAATTAAGAACGGCAACGTAACGACAGATTTAGTACCAAAGTGCGAGGACTGCAATAGCCCAATGGAATTGCATATGCCGCTGAATGCTAACTTCTTCCCTGATACCGATGCTAATACGCGTTTTCGTTGGTTTCTAACGGGAGCCGAGGACAAGAATGTCGTAATTTTGGAATTAGGCGTAGATGAGACCAGTCCTCAATTACTTGATCCAATGGTAAAGCTAGTGCAGCAATTTCCTAATTGGCATTATATTGCCGCTGATTTAGCTGATGCAGATTTGCCAGCTGATCTTAAGAAACGAGCAATGGGTTTTGATAGCAATTCGCACGAGATGCTGATGAATTTGATTAAATAATTAAATAGGTGAAGAATGAGTATTTACATAAAAAATGGAATTTTACATGTAACCGGTGCGCAAGACAAGTTGCGTAAAAAAGGACAGGAAAAGCCTGACTTTTTGACCAATTATACAATGCTTGATATTGAAACAACGGGCTTATATCCTTACCGCGATCGAATTACTGAATTAGGTGGGGTTAAGGTACGTAACGGTCAAATTGTTGATCAATATACTAATTTGGTGAAGTTTTCCAAGAATAATTCTGTTCCTGCTTTTATTACTAAGCTAAATGGAATTACTGAAGAGCAAATTGTGAAGGAAGGGATTCCGGCTGAGCAGGCTATTCGTGAATTTCGTGAGTTTATTGGTGATGACGTTATCATTGGGTATAACGTCAATTTTGACTTGAACTTTTTGTATGATTTAAGTCAAAAATATGGCTTACCAGTGCTTGATAATGATTACGTTGACGTATTGCGTTTGGCGCGGACATATTATCCACGCGAGCGCCATAACCGTCTGCTTGACTGCGTGCAGCGGGCTGGAATTGCTCAAGTTGAGGCTCACCACGGTTTGCAGGATTCTCTTGATACGATCAAGGTTTATGATGACTTTGCCCAGCACTTTACTGATGATTTATTGGAAAAGGCACAAAGCAAGATTAAGAATATCGACCTAACTACTGGCGAATTGGATTATGTTGACTTAGGTTGGCACAATCCGGTTCAAAATAAGAATATCGTTTTGTCTGGCAATATTCATATGAACGAAGCTGAAGCGGGCAAGATGATCAACAATATGGGCGGCCAAGTTGACAATTCAGTGTTAGCAACGACTAATTACTTAATCATGGGTGATCAAGATTTCTTTAGAAAAGATAATCAGGATTTGAATGCAGCACGTGATTTGATCAAAAATGGTGCTAAGATTAAACGTTTCTCGGAGACCTTTTTCTTAAGCATGCTTGATGATTGGGCTCGTAGTTAGAGGAAAAAGATGACACGAAGAAGACGAAAAAAACAAGGAACGGTTGTTTCATCATTAATTGTCTTAATCGCGATTTTATGGGGAGTTTTTACTAAAGTTGGCAGCGATCCAAATGGCAGCCAGTTTTTGCGTGACTTTACTGGCAATAATGATGAACATGTAACTAATACAATTAGCGATGCATCAAAAGCCAAGACCAATTATGGAGGTCTATCGCCAACTGATTATCAAAAATTAGCTAATTTGAATTTTAAGAGTGGCAGTCGCGCTTATACCGAAGTCAACCATGATAAGTCGACTTTGGTCAAAGGCGCATGGAAGATAAATCGGGTGATTTACTCTAACCTTGATTCATTGAATCGAACATCGCGCTCTAATACAGCCTTTTTGGAAAAGCGCAATGTGGCTAATGATAGCTTGCGAGTAAGGCAATATGTTGAACCGACTGGCTGGCACTATAATCACCGTAACGGTACCCAAATCTATAATCGGGGCCACTTGATTGCCTATTCAGTCTCAGCTGGAATTGATCAAAGCGGCAATTATGATCCACGCAATCAATCAGGGGACCAAAATAATCCTAAGAATTTATTTACGCAATCCGCTTATTCTAACCAAAAGATTCAGACTATTTTTGAGGCTAAGGTTAGGAGAGCACTGCGGCAGAATAAGCGTGTAATTTATCAAGCAACTGCTGTTTTTCGTGGTAATGAGTTAATGGCCCGCGGCGTGAATTTGCAGGCCGTTTCAACTGATGGCAGTTTAAACTTCAATGTCTATCTCTATAACGTGCAGCCCGGTTATGTTTTTAACTATAATAACGGTCGAGCAAAAGTTGATCGGCAAATGCAGGTTAATGAGTAGTAGAATTAATAATATGAAAAATTATTACTGAAATAAAAAAGGAAGTATAAACAATAATGAAAAAAGATAACTGTACTGCAATGCTAGTTGGTAAGGACGCTTCAATCGATGGATCAACCATGATTGCGCGTGACGAAGACGGTTATGGTGGCATTAACGAAAAAGTTTTTGTGGTAAACCCAGCCCGTCATTATGATGAAGATTATGTATCAAAATATAACGGCTTTAAGATGCACCTTGAGGGCGATGGCTGCAAATGGACTGCTGTCCCTACTGCTGATGATTCAGAAGGTCGCTGGGACGAGCAAGGCATTAACGAATATAACGTTGCCATGTCAGCCACTGAAACTGAAGCTACTAATGCTCGCTGCTTAGGACATGATCCTTTAGTAGCAAATGGAATCAACGAAGACTCAATGGTTTATATTACTTTGCCATTCGTGAAGACTGCTCGTGAAGGTGTTAAGCGCTTAGGGCAATTAATCGAAAAATATGGTACCGGTGAAAGCAACGGTATTGCCTTTTCAGACAACAAGGAAGTTTGGTATCTGGAAACTGGCGCGGGTCACCAATGGGTTGCGGCTCGTGTTCCTGATGATTCTTACGCAATTTGTCCTAACATCATGGTGATTCAAAATGTTGACTTTGATGATCCAGATAACTTTATGTATTCAGCTGGTATTCGAGAATTCGTAGAAAAGAATCATTTAAACAATAGTACTGACGGTAGCTTTTCTTTCAGAGATATTTTTGGTACTAAGGATGAAGCTGATGCTTTTTACAATACTCCAAGAACTTGGTATGGACAGAAGTTGTTTAATCCAAGCATTGAACAAGACCCAACTAGTCAAGAAATGCCATTTACGCGCGTTCCCGAAAAGAAGATTGGTGTTGAAGATGTGCAAAGATTTTTAACTAGTCACTATAACGGTACACCATACGATCCAATGGACACTTTTTCATCTGGTTCAGAAAAAGAACAAAAGATGTTCCGTTCTATTGCTTTAGACAGAAACCAAGAATCAAGCATCTTGCAAATTAGAAATGATGTTCCTGCCAAGATGGCTGCAATTCAATGGATTAATATGGGCTTTTATGCATATTCACCATATGTTCCTTTCTACACCAATATTGAGGATACACCACTTAACTATAAGGTGGCAGATCATATCGTTGATCCAGATAGTAGTGCTTACTGGTTGTATAAAACTTTACAAGTGCTTGTTGAACCACGCTATCACCAATATATTTATGAGGTAAACGCCTATCGTGATGATTGTCAAAGCTACGGTATTGGCCGAATTGATCTTATTGATGAAAAAGCTAAAAATATGGAAGGCAGAGAGCTTATTAAATATTTAACTAGCGCTAATGATGAAACTGCTGGTGTGATTACCAAAAAGACTAAGAGCTTGATGAGCAAGTTGGTTCGTCAAGCCTTGAATAGTTCAAAATATCAATTTGAACGTGGAGATAACTTATGATACAAAAAGCCATGACTAATTCATGGCTTTTTTGGTACCTACCACAATATTTAGTAAACCCGAATTTTTAAAAAGAAATAAGTGAAAAATAAAAGCAAATGCGAACAAAAGCCGAATACTTGCTGAGAAGCATTTCACAAAGTCGTTGAAACCCCGAATTTCAAATGAAAATTATTTGTTATTTTCGTATATTTAGCTTAGAATTAATAGAGAAATTTAAAAATTTAAATCAATATATAGTGGTGCGTGAAACTTATGAATGATGAGAAATTCGTGGAAGTAAAGAACCTTAAAAAGGTTTATGATAACGGTCATGAAGCAATCAAGGATGTTAGCTTTTCCGTAAAAAAAGGTGACCTTGTATGTTTGCTTGGCCCATCTGGTTGTGGTAAAACAACCATCTTAAATATGCTAGCTGGTTTGCTTAATCCAACTAGCGGTGACATCCTTTTTGATGGCAAGTCAGTTGTTAACGTAGCACCTAAGGATCGTCAGATCGGCTATGTTTTCCAGAACTATGCCTTATATCCACATATGACTGTACTTCAGAATGTAATGTTTCCTCTGACTGTGGGCAAGCAAAAGATGCCTAAGGATGAGGCGAGGAAGATTGCTGAAAAATATATGGCAACGACCCAGATTACCGAACTTGCTGATCAAAAGCCGGGCAATTTATCTGGTGGTCAACAGCAGCGTGTAGCTATTGCCCGTGCTTTAGTGCAACAACCTAAGATTCTGCTGATGGATGAACCATTGAGTAACTTGGATGCACGTTTACGGTTGAAGATTCGTGAAGAAATTCGTGCTTTAGTTAAAAGTGTGGGTATTACCACCTTGTTTGTTACTCACGATCAAGAAGAAGCCTTGTCAATCGGTGATAAGATTATTCTCTTTAATAATGGTGTGATCCAACAAGATGACTTAGGACAAAACTTCTATCTTGAACCAAATAACTACTTTGTTGCTAATTTTGTTGGTAATCCTGTGATTGATAACTTTAATGTAAAGGTTAATGGCGGCAAGATTACTGGCTCAGATTTTGAAATTAACGTGGGCGATTTAGACAAGGATCGTTTTAAACGTGACTTAACTGACGGCGAGTACGTTTTATCCGTTCGTCCAGAAAATATTTTGCCAGTTGAAGAAGATGGTGCAGTTTCAGCTAAAGTTGATGATGTCGAATTAATCGGTCGTGAACGAATTTTGAAATTTACCCATGATGGGGTACAAGCTCGTTCATTAGTCAACCTTGAGACACCAATTAAGCCTGGTGATAATATCAATTTGAAGATGCGTCTTGATCGAGTATTCCTGTTTACTAAGGAAGGAGAGCGTGTCTACTAATGAAGAGCAATCAGAAAAAGGCGTGGCTCTTTTTAGCGCCAACAATTATCTTTGTTACTTTCTTTAGTATTTATCCAATTTTGCGGGCCTTTGTAATGAGTTTTCAAAGCGGCTCGTTAATTAATCTGAATTGGAGCGGCTTCAGCAATTATCAATATATCTTTAGTGATCCAGAATTTTGGCGGGCAATCAAGAATACTATTTTGTATGCCCTAATTTCTGTGCCAGTTGCTTTGGCTATTTCAATCATGTTGGCCTGGTTTATTTTCAGCAGGATAAAGCATAAGTCATTCTTTGAAACGACTTTCTTTATGCCATATGTTACGTCAACTATCGCTATTGGTATCGTATTCCGTTATATTTTTAACGGTGACTATGGTTTGCTTAACTTCTTGCTCAAGGCAGTTCACTTGCCAACACCAAACTGGATTGATGATCCAGCGATGTCATTGACGACAATTATCATCTTTGGTGTTTGGACTTCTTTAGCTTTTAACATCGTTATCTTGATGGGGGCTTTGAGAAACATTGACCCTAATTACTACACAATTGCGGATATGTATGGCGCAACTGGTACTGAAAAGTTCTGGCGTATTACAATGCCGCAGCTTGTGCCAACGATCGCATTCTTATTAACAATGAATATCATTGCTGCATTTAAGATTTATACATCTGTTTATGCTTTATTCAATGGACAAGCAGGTGTTGGTAACTCAGCTACAACTGCAGTGTTCTACATCTATAACAAGTTCCAAATTGTTGGTACTCCAGGTGTAGCGATGGCCGCAACGGTTGTCTTATTTATCATCATTATGTTTGTCACATTCTTGCAACGCAAGATGATGAAGAAGATTGGAGGACAGTAAAGGATGAAGAAGATTCGTTGGGGCACTTTGATTGCTTATATTATTTTAGCGATTTTCGCAATCATTACTGTCTTTCCATTCATCTACATGATTTTGGGTGGATTAATGAGTTTTAGAGAAACAACCACTATTCCACCAACAATCATTCCTAAGCATTTTGAATGGTCAAATTATGCCAAAGTATTCGCCCAAGCTCCATTTGCTCGTTACTTCCTAAACACTTTTATCACAGCTAGTGTAACGACAATTGTGAGTTTGTTTAACGCCTTGCTTGGTGCTTTTGCCATGGTTAACTTGAAGTTCAAGGGTAAAGGTGTTGTTCAAATGGTACTTTTATCATTATTGATGGTGCCTGGTGAAGCAATTATCTTTACTAACTACAATACCATTGCCAGAATGGGCTTGTTGAACACTTATATTGGTTTGGTATTGCCATTTTTAACTTCAATTTTCTACATGTACTACTTGCAAAGCTACTTCGGTTCAATCTCACAGACAATTTATAAAGCTGCGATGATTGACGGAGCGAGTGATTGGGAATATATTTGGAAAATTTTGGTGCCAATGTCTAAAGGTGGCTTGTTCACCGTTGCTTTATTAAGTTTCATTTCTGGTTGGAATTCATTCCTCTGGCCATTATTGGTAACTAACGAAGACAGCATGAGATTGTTGAACAATGGTTTAACTTCATTTGCATCTGATGCAGGTAGTGAAACTCAACTTCAACTTGCTGCTGCCACATTGACTGTTTTGCCAATCTTGATTTTGTACTTCATCTTTAGAAAACAAATTATTCGAGGAGTAGTGCGCAATGACCTTAAAGGATAAAACGACAGTAACTTTTTATAATGGTTTAACCACAATTGGTGGACCGATGATTGAAGTGGCCTATAACAAGTCGCATGTATTGTTTGACTTGGGGGAAGTTTATCGGCCAGAGTTAAAATTGCCAGATGAAAGTTATCAAACTCTGATTAAAAATAAATTAATCGGGGATGTGCCTAATTTTTACGATCCTAAATTGACGGGTAAGCCAATTGATACTGACCGCTGGGAGCATGCGGCGGCCTATATTTCGCACCTACATTTGGATCACAGTAAGGCAATGAACTTTTTGGCCCCAGAAATTCCACTTTATGCAGGTCCAATTACAGCTCATTTATTGCCAGCCTTGAATGAAAAGGGCGACTTCTTGCTTTCTGCTGCAGGTCATGATCGGACTTATACTCGTCCAATCATCGCGGCAGAATACAAGAAACCAATTAAGGTGGGCGATATTATCCTGGAAATATATCCTAGTGATCATGACGCTTACGGTGCTACTGGTCTATTAGTTAAGACACCGGATAAGCAAATCGCCTATACTGGCGACATTCGCTTGCATGGTTATCATCCAGATTGGGTGCGGGACTTTATGCAGGCAGCTAAAAATAGCGATATGCTAATCATTGAAGGCACTGGCGTTTCTTGGCCAGAAGAAAAGCATGATGAAAACAGTGAAGAGTTTACTGGCCCTAAGAATGAAGTAGAACTAACTGAAGAAATCGTGCGCCTGCAAAAGGCTAACCCTGAACGCCAAATCACTTTTAATACTTATCCTACTAATGTTGAACGATTATTGCGAATCATTGCCGATTCACCAAGAAAGGTCGTTTTACATGCTCAGCGTGCCCATTTGATTAAGGAAAGTTTGGATGAAGACTATCCTTACTATTACATGCCTAATGAGGAGCACTATGCTGACCTTAAGCCAGAGCTAGAAGTTACCTATGATGAGCTTTTAGCAGATAATCATAAATACATGTGGCAAGTTGTCACCGATTATGATAAGCTGCAAAAGGGTGGTTTGTATATCCACTCAAATGCTGAGCCATTAGGGGATTTTGATCCTGCCTACAAACCATTTGTAGAGGCTTTAGCTAACAATGATATTGAGTATAAGGCGTTGCGCTGTTCAGGCCATGCCGATGAAAAAGAACTCAAGGAAATCATTGCTGGGGTTCAACCAGCTGTTTTAGTACCGGTGCACACATTGCATCCGGAGCTGGAAGAGAACCCATATGGAGAACGGATTTTACCTAAACGTGGTCAAACAATCACGCTTTAGTGAATCAAAAATATATTGTTGTTTAGTTTTATTTTTTGGGAGGATTTATCCAAATGAAGTTTAGTAAGAAACTTACTATGGCTGCCGTTGCTACTTTGGCCCTAGTTGGCACTGCTGCTTGTTCAAAGAGTGGCAATTCTTCTTCATCAAGTTCAGAGAAGATTCCATCAAAGATTACTAAGAAGACTACAGTTGTCTTCTGGAACGCTATGCCGGGAGTACAAGGTTCTACTTTAAAGCAATTAACTAATGAATTTGAAAAGAAGAACCCTAAAATTACTGTTAAGCTTGAAAACCAAGGTGCATACAATGATTTGCAAGCTAAGATCAACTCAACTTTGCAATCACCAAATAACTTACCTACTATTACTCAAGCTTATCCAGGTTGGCTTTGGAACGCAGCTCAAAACAAGATGCTTGTAAACATGACCCCATATATCAACAACAAGAATGTTGGTTGGGGCAGTGCAAAGGCATCTGACATTAGAACTGAACTTCTTGATGGTGCAAAAATTAAGGGAACTCAATACGGTATCCCATTTAACAAGTCAATTGAAACTTTGACTTACAACAAGACCATGTTTAAGAAATATGGCATCAAGAAAGTTCCAACTACTATGGAAGAACTTAAGGATGTTTCAGAAACTATCTACAAGAAGAGTAACCACAAAGTTGTAGGTGCTGGTTTTGATTCACTATCCAACTACTACACTCTTGGTATGAAGGACGAAGGCGTGAACTTTACTGATAAGATTAACTTCAGTGGTTCAACTTCAAAGAAAGTTCTCAACTTCTATGCAGATGGTATTAAGAAGGGTTACTTCAGAGTAGCTGGTTCAGAACACTACCTTTCAGGTCCATTTGCTAACGAAAAGGTTGCAATGTTTGTTGGTACTTCTGCAGGTGAAGGCTTTGTTAAGCAAGGTGTAGGTAACAAGTTTACTTATGATGTTGCTCCACGTCCTGGCAAATACACCATGCAACAAGGTACTGATATTTACATGTTTAACCACGCTAGCGCTGAACAAAAAGCTGCTGCATTTAAGTACATTAAGTTCTTAGTATCTAAGTCAAGCCAAATTAAGTGGGCTAATGCTACTGGTTACATTCCTGTAAACACTAGTGCAATCGAATCTAGTGAATACAAGAATAACAAGAGCATCAAGCTTCCTGCTAAACTTGAAGATGCTATGAAGAACTTGTACAGTGTTCCTGTTGCTAAGAATTCAAATGCTGCATACAACCAATTGAACAGCATTTTGCAAAATATCTTTGCTGCAGCCCAAAAGGGTCAAAATACTAACAGCCAAATTAATACTGGTAAGCAAAAATTTGATGCTGCTTGGAAGCAATAAAATTAAATAGCAATTAGATTTCAAAGAGCAGACCGTAAGGTCTGTTTTTTTGTGGAAAAAGAATTGAGAAAAATGGTACCATTTACTAGGTAATAAAATAAAAGTTGAGGTGAGCTGGTTGATTAGACAACAAAATTTTCCGGTAAGAACAAAGTATAAGTGGTATGACATCAATAATTTAAGTGAAGAAGACAGTGAGAGATTGCAGCAGGATTTTAATTTTACGCCTGACATTATCTCTTATATTTCTGACCGTCACGAACGTCCTCACTATGACTATGACGTCCATACTAAGAGCCACTTGCTTGTTTACGATGTGCCAATTTGGCCGACCAACACGATTAAGCACTTTACCTCACACCCAATCACTTTTTTAGTAGTGGGTGAAAATATCTTTACTTTCCATACAGAATCAACCAGCTATGTGTTTGATGAATTCAACGATGAACATATGCGGGAGCGTTTGTCTGAAGCTAAAGATGTTACTGAGTTGTTGATGCTCTTTTTCCTATATTCATCACAATACTTCCAGCGTGCCGTAACGCAACTTGACGTTGAACGTAACAGCCTAGATCAGAAGTTGTCTGATGACATTAACAATAAAGATTTGGTGGAACTTTCGAATATTGAAAAAAGTTTAGTTTATTTATCAAGTTCAATTCAGACGGATTTAATCATGTTGCATGGCCTGAATCACAGCAAATTAGACTTCACTAAAGAAGCCAGTGAACGCTTGGATGACGTCTTGATTGAATCAAGCCAGTCTGCAGAAATGGTGCAGATTTCCCAGCAGGTAACTAAGACTTTATCAGCTACCAGTAATAATATGATGAACAATAATTTGAATGACACCATGCAATTCTTAACTGTGTGGTCATTGGTATTAACTATTCCAACTATTTTAACCGGTTTTTATGGTATGAATGTTAGTCTACCAATTTTAAAAAATTCATTTGACTGGGTTTTAATCATTATTTTGATGGTTGTTTTAATGGTTTGGTTAGTCATTTTGATGAAAAGGCATCATTTCTTCTAAAATTGAGGCGTTTTAATGAAACATAAAATATTAATTGGTTCTTTAATTGTGACTTTATTTGCATTCATTTTGTATACATCAAACATAAAGCGGGTGGAAAACGCGCAGTTAAAGATTGTTGACCCAAATAACAGCAAGGTCGCTAAGAATAAAAAGAAGACCAAGGAGCCAAAGGTTAAAAAATTAGAAAAGCCTAAGGAGCCCAAGGTTAATTCGATTGAATATTCTAACCATGTTAAAGCTCAAAAAGGCAGTAATCAGAAGCTAGTCAAGCAAATCAAAAAAGTTATGGGCATTGATGATAGCTTCCAGGTAGTAGCACAGGATTTAACTAACTCTAGTCACTTTGCCGTAGTTTCTAATACTAATAAGGCTCATGACGCAGGAAAAACAATGCGGTTATTTTTACTGATCGCCTTGTATGAGCAAGAACAAAAAGGCAAGATGGGGTCGCGAACTGCGATTAAGATTAGCAAAAAAGACAAAGCCAAGGGTGATAAGATGTTTCAAGTTGGTATTACCTATGGTGTAAGTTATTTGCGCAGCGCAATGCTTAAAGGTAACAAAACTGCAGCTAGTGCCTTAACTAGAAAAATTGGAGTTAATAATATTGACCAAGTTGCTAAAAAAATGGGTGCCACTCAAACTAAGGTCAATTCAAATATGACTGGTCAGACAACAGCTAATGATTTAGCTAAGACAATGATTGGCTTGTATCAAGGTCGGGTATTAAATCGGCAATATGCTAGCCGAGTTTTAGCAACCCTAGCTAAAGAGCGACCAAGTTTAGTTTCTGGCTTAAGTGGCGGCATTTATGCAATTGGTGATGATGATTTTGCTGTCGCAATTGTACAGACTAACGGACGTGCTTACTGTATGTCTGTTTGGAGCACGCAACACAAGAATTTTAATAAATTGGGCAAAACGGTTAATGCTTGGTTTATAAAAAAGCATAAGTAACGGAAATGATGAAGTCCGAGAAGGCTTCATTATTTTTTTATAGAAAAAATAAATTATTTACACTATGTAGATTGTAATCTTCACACTGTAGGTGTATATTATTTACTATGCTAAGACAAAGGAGGGATGAAAATGGCACAGAAAAGAAATCTTGATCTGGATAAAATAATTGATCAAGCTACTGAATTAATTTCTAAAAAAGGACTGACAGCTACAACTTTGCCAGCATTGGCTAAGGCGCTCGATGTCCGCTCACAGTCGCTTTATCATTACGTTTCCGGACGCAAACAATTGCTATCACTAGTTGGTGCAAGACGGATTAAGATCCTACGTCATGAGTTGATGAATGATTTAATTGGTATGTCAGGTAGGGATGCATTGCTTAAGTTTGCGGATGTTGTGCGCGACTTTTTATTAAGCGATCCGGCTTTATCAAGTATTCTGTATCATTTGAACGAATATCCAAAGGATGCGGCCATCAATCAAGAAATCTTGGATTTAATTAAAATGGGTGAAAGACTTAATTTTAAAAAAGAAAGTGTCATTTCATTTCATGCTTTAATTGGCGCCGTATTAGGGTACGTTTTTTTGGATAAATCGAAGTCTTTTGGAGATGAAACAGAAGATGAATCTAATCGTAATTATCATGAAATGATTTTACGACTTGTAGAACCAGTACCTGATTTACAACAAATAGGGAGGAAATAGGAAAGTGCAGAAATTTCTGAAGAACCATGTTTTCGAACTGATTGCGTGGATTTTAATATTGATTATTTCCGTTGTTGCTTTGCCTAACATTACGCAGCTGACTAATGATCACTCTAACATTACGTTGCCAAGTAATGTGCAAAGCAATGTGGCACAATCAATAGAGAACAATTGGGGCTCGAAAAAGAAAAACACTTATGCAGTAGCACTTGTTTTTAACAAAAAGAGTGGCAAGCTAACTGATGCCGATAAACAGGCTATTAATAATACGCTTGATAAGTTCACTAATGATAAAGGCAAGTACGGAATCAAGGATTCATTACTTCCAGATTCCAATATTGCTACAAGAAAGAAACTTCAATCAAAAGATGGCACGACTTGGGTAGCACAATTTAATGTGGCTAAGAGTCATGGCACGATTGAAAAAGTTTATAACGAAATGAACAAGGCCGCGAAAACGCAAGGGCTTCGTACTTATGTAACGGGTGCGGATGTCTTGCAGCACGACTTCTCCGCCTCAATTCAAGAGGGAATTAAGAAGACTGAAGCCATTACAGTTGTCTTTATCTTTATTGTTTTGGTTATCGTATTTAAGTCACCAATTGTTCCACTTATTTCATTGTTGACAGTTGGTGTTTCATTCCTTACTTCCTTCTCAATTGTTACTAATTTAGTTAAAAGCGCCAATTTCCCATTTTCAAACTTTACGCAAGTGTTTATGGTTATCGTGCTCTTCGGTATCGGTACCGACTACAACATTTTGCTGTATGACAAGTTTAAAGAAAATCTAGGAAAAGGGATGGACAAGTATAAAGCCATGCATGACGCTTTGCGCAATGCTGGTAAAACAATTCTTTACTCAGGTTCATCCATCTTAATTGGTTTTACTGCTTTAAGTTTAGCTAAATTCTCCGTTTACCAATCAGCTGTTGGTGTTGCGGTCGGCGTTGCTGTTTTATTGGTAGTGCTTTTAACACTCAACCCATTCTTTATGGCTACGCTTGGTAAGAAAATGTTCTGGCCAGTTAAGAAATTTATTGGTGAAAGTGATGACAAGTTATGGCATGGTATTTCATCTGCCACATTGAAGCATCCAATTATTTACTTGGTTGTGTTAGCAGTTGTTGTTGTGCCATTCATGTTAATGTACTCAGGTCACTTGAACTACGATGACACTGATGAAATTGCAGATTCAGTTCCATCTAAGCAAGGTTTGTTGATAGTACAAAAGCACTTCTCTAAAGGGATGGCTGAACCATCATACTTGTACATTCAAAGCAAGCATAGATTAGACAATGAAGAAAATTTGAAGTTAATTGATCAAGTGACTAAGCAACTTCAAGCTTCAAAAGATGTTTCATTTGCGACATCTGTTACAGAACCTTACGGCGAACCAATTGATATGCTTTATGTCAACAATCAATTAAACACGGTTAACGACGGTGTTGATCAAGCTCGTTCAGGTTTGGGTAAATTGAGCAAAGGCTCAAACAAGGTTGCTAACGGTGCTAACAGCTTAAAAGATGGTGCTGATCAACTTCAAAACGGTACTAGTCGTCTTCAAAGTGGCGCTAGCCAATTAGTTAGTGGTACTAATCGTTTGCAAAACGGTGCTAGTCAATTACAAAGTGGTGCAACTCGCCTGCAAAGTGGTTCAGGCCAACTAGTTAGTGGTGCTGATCGCTTACGTAGTGGTGCTGTTCAATTACAAAGCGGCGCTGTTCGTTTACAAACTGGTGCAGGTCGTTTAGAAAGTGGTACTCATGCATTGCAAAGTGGTGCAAGCAGCTTAGTTAGCGGTGCAAATCGTTTGAAGAATGGTGCTAACAGTTTGCAAAGTGGTACCCAACAAATGGTTAACCAATTGCAACAATTGAGTTCACAACTTTCAACTCAATTGAGTGGCTCTAACAAGCAACAACTTGCCCAACTTCAAACTGCTTTGCCACAAATCAATAGTGGTATTCAACAATTGAATCAACAAGTTAGTGGCTTAGATATTTCTGGTTTAACTTCACAACTATCTGGATTAAGTGACAAGATTTCAGCAGCTGAAAGCTCAGCTAAAGATCAAGCAGCAGGTGCTGTAAAACAAGCTTCATCAGCCGCTGGAGATGCAGCTATTGCTGCTCTTGAAAAGAGTGGTGTAAAGATTGATTCTAGCCAAGCAGCAGCTGCCAAGGCAGCAGCAAATGCTGTGGGTGATCAAGCTTCTGGTCAAGTTAAGAATTCATCTTCATCTGCTGCAGGCAATATTGATACTAATTCGTTATCATCAATGACTAGCCAAGTTTCACAATTGAAGCAAGCAGTAGCTCAATTAGCCCAAGCTTCAAACAAGGCCCTTCCAGGTGCAGCTACTGCATTGAACCAATTAAGTTCAGGCTTAACTCAAGTTCAATCCGCTGCTTCACAAGGTGTAGCTGGTGCACAAAAGCTTAATAACGGTGCTGGTCAATTGAGTAACGGCCTTGGTTCACTTTCATCAGGTGCTAGTCGCCTTGGTGCAGGTGTAAACCAAGTTAATAATGGTGCCGGCCGATTAAATAATGGTCTTGGTACTCTTGCAAGCGGTGCAGGTACGTTGAACAATGGTCTTGGCACTCTTGCAAATGGTGCTGGAACTTTGAACAATGGCTTAGGTACTCTTGCTAGTGGCGCTAGTCAACTTAACAGTGGTATCGGTCAATTAGCCGGTCAAGCTCCACAACTTATTTCAGGTATCAGTCAACTTAACACAGGTGCTGGACAACTTAGTGCAGGTGCTGGTAAGTTGGCAAGCAAAGTTCCACAATTGACTTCAGGTATTGACACTGTTAATAGTGGTTTAGGTCAAGGTGAAACCTACCTCAGAGGTTTAGGTTCATCAGCTGCCGCTGATACTTTCTACATCCCTAAGGAATTCTTGAAGAACGATATGTTCAAGAAGTCAATGGATGTTTACCTCAGCCCAGACAAGAAGTCAGCTCAAATTATTGTTGTCTTCAATTCAAATCCAAGTGCAACTGAAGCTACTGATAAAGCA
This sequence comes from Lactobacillus sp. UMNPBX12, assembly GCF_002553955.1. Lineage (NCBI taxonomy): Bacteria > Bacillati > Bacillota > Bacilli > Lactobacillales > Lactobacillaceae > Lactobacillus > Lactobacillus sp. UMNPBX12. The sequence continues at coordinate 12,319 of NZ_PCYY01000008.1, read as the reverse complement.
CAAGAATTAAGTGCTATGGCTAAGAAGTCACTCCAAGGTACTGCCTTGAAGGATGCTAAGGTAGCTATGGGTGGTCAAAGTTCAAAGATTAAGGATACTAAGACGGTTGCTAGTGGTGACTTCCTTAGAACCGCTGCTATTATGTTAATCGGTATCGGCATTGCCTTGATGTTTGTAACTCGTTCACTTTTGCAACCAATCTACATTCTTGGGACTTTGCTTATTGCTTACCTCTGCTCACTTTCAATCAATCAATGGATTGTTAAAGCAGTTCTTGGTAAGTCAATGCTTACTTGGAACACACCATTCTTCAGCTTCATTATGTTGATCGCTTTGGGTGTTGACTACAGTATCTTCCTGATGACTCGTTATCGTGAACTTGAGTCTGAAGGCTACACTACTCCAAGTTCAAGAATCTTGAAGGCATGTGCTATCATTGGTACGGTTGTTATATCAGCCGCAATTATCTTGGGTGGTACTTTTGCAGCCTTGATTCCATCAGGTATTCCAACTTTGATTGAAGTTGCCTTAGCCGTGGATATTGGTTTGCTCATCTTGGTCTTCATTTTGCCAATTACTATGTCAGCAGCTACTAAGTTGACATATGAGGGAATCGACCTTAATAAGTTTGCCAAAAGAAGAAAAAAGAAAAATAATTAATAAATAGTTTTTCAGATCGAATCGTAAAGGTTCGGTCTTTTTTGTTTTATTTCTCAAATTTCGATCCATGTTATAATAATCATTAACAGATTGAAAAAGAAGGGAATTCTTATATGACTACTTGTCCAAATTGTGGCCATAAAATTAGTGAAACAGATGATATTTGTCCAAACTGTGGCTTCAATCTAAAAAAATATCGAGACGACTTTTTCACAGATCAGCACCAAAAAGCAAAGTTTGAAGAACCAGATGAAGGCGAAAAGATTATCAGCCGTGCAGCCTATCGGGAAGAATTTATTCCTGAAAAGCAAAACACCACTGTCCAAAGAATGATTGCGTGGGTTAGGAAAAATGCGACCTTAGTCTTCTTATTGGGAGTCTTACTTTTAATCCTAATGAGTTTCTCTAGAGCGGCAGGGTGGACTGGCTTTTTAGCCCTAATGGTTTGGCTTTATATTGTGTGTGATCGTAAAGATAAGATCGAGCAGTATACGGTTGATAAGCGATTAACGCAAAAGATTGACCGAATTGGTTCCGATGTCTTTAACCGGGTGGATGCACGTGAAAGTAAAGTCAAAGCGAAAAACCGAGAATTTGTGCAAAAATATCCTCGGATTGAAAATCATGTACGTGAAATAAAAAATGTTCGCAAGCATCACTTCAATTACGTGCAGATTTCAGTTATTTTTACGGCTTTAGTTAGTCTAATCGTTCTCTTTACCGACTCGGGTGCCTCGGCTTACACGCAGAGAATGTCTATTTCCAATGTACTGTTCGGTTTAGCAGGGCGCTTGCTTTCATCTGGCGTGACATCATGGTATGCACTTATTCTTTACATTGTCTGGTTGCTACTATTCTTGTTCCCAATTTTCATTATTTATAATATTTTGAAAAATACTAAGGCTAGTCAGACTTTGGCCTTCTTCCTTTCTTTGATTGAATCAATCTTTTTGATTTATATGATTTTTCAAATATCAAGCGCAGCACATGCTTCAACTGGGGTGCTGGCTCAATTGACGAGTCAGCTTATGTCATATGCAGTTTCTCTTGGGGCTTCAGCTTACTTTATGATTTTGGCTAGCGTGTTGACCACGATTTTGGCTGGATATAATCTTTTTAAAAAGAAATAGAATTAATAATAAGTAAAAGAAATACGCTGGTTAAGTTGCCAGCGTATTTTCTACCCAAAGTCAAGTATTATCAATGATTTAAGAAAATAAATTTACTTGTTTCTTTTATCGAAAAATTACTATTGATTATTCTTAGTAACATCAATTACTAAGTGTTCGTTAACAAAGGCCATCATGCCCAAGTCACTTAATTCACGACCGTAGCCAGACTTCTTCACGCCACCAAATGGCAATTCACCAGAGGTAATCCAGCGGCCATTGATGACAGTCATACCAGTTTCAATTTGAGCGGCCACGTTTTGAGCACGTTTGATATCGTTAGAGATAACAGATGAACCTAAGCCATAGCTAGAATCATTTGCAAGCTGAATGGCATCGTCATCATCGTCAACTACAAAGACTTCTGCTACAGGGCCAAATAATTCTTCATCATAAATAGGATTTTCTTTGTCGATGTTAGTCAAAATTACAGGTCTGAAGAAGGCACCTTTAGAATCAATCTCTGGATATTGGTAAAAAATCTCGGCTCCTGCGTCAACGGCCTTTTTAACCTGAGCTTCTAATTTTTCCTTAGCACGTTCGGAATTCATTGGTGGCAAGGTAGTATCGGCTTCAAGTGGGTCACCCGCTTTAAGATTAGAAAAGACGTTTTTAAGCGTATGTAGCACTTCCTCATAATGAGATTTTTCAACAATAATTCTCTTGGATGAAGTACATACCTGGCCATCGTTATAAGTTCTAGCATCGCCTAAAACGTTACGCAATACTTGCGGATCTGCATCATCTAAAACGATAAATGCGTCATTGCCGCCAAGCTCCATGGTTGATTTCTTTAAATTTTTACCAGCAGCTTCGGCAACAGCTGAACCGCCACGTTCTGAACCAGTTAATGCAACGCCTTGAACTCTAGGATCGGCAATAATATCGCTTAATTGATCATAGGTTGGATAAAGGTTAATTAAGCTGCCTTCAGGAGCACCAGCACGTCTAATGATTTTAGCGGTTAAAGCAGCAGAACCTGGAACATTGTGGGCGTGTTTCAGTAAGATTGGGTTGCCCACGATAAAGTTAGGAGCGAAGACCCGAATAACTTGATAAAGTGGGAAATTCCATGGTTCACAAGCCATAATAACGCCAGTTGATTGCTTCAAATAATATGCATTGCCTAAGTCTGATTCGATTGGAGTAGGAGCCAACATTTTGACCCCGTTTTTGGCATAGTAATCACAAATTGAAGCACATAATTCAACTTCTTCTCTTGATTCGCGCAAAAGCTTTCCCATTTCCAGGGTCATCATTTTGGCTAAGTCATCTTCATGCTCGCGCAAAGCATCTGCTATCTTGTGTAATTGACGACTGCGGGTCTCAGGATTTTCATGACGCCATTTTTTATATAAAGCGTGTGCTAAGTTAATGGCATCGTCAATTTGTGCGGCAGTAGAATTGTCATAGCTTGCAAATTCTTCGTTAGTATATGGATTAATTGATTGATATCTAGACAAAATAATTCCTCCAATAAGTTTTATGTTTAGCTTTAATAAGTTATGTTTCTATTATAAAGCGTTTACAATGAAAACACAGCTATTTGTGCTTTTAGTTGTAAAAAAGTCATGCTAAAATGAAAAATAATTTTATTTTGTAAGTTTTAAACATTGAAGGGACAAAAGCATGAACAAACAAGTTTCAACTGCTAAGATTTATTTAGGCACTCCATTTTACAATGATGATCAACGTGCTAGAGTTGATAAGGCTCGTGCCTTGTTAGAAGAAAATCCGACAGTGGTCAGAGTGCATTTTCCATTTGATCAAAATTTTGTTGATCCGGATGAAAAGAATCCTGAAATTGGTGGCATTCGCAGCATGACTTGGCGCCTTGCCACTTATAACAATGACCTGGAAGGTCTAGTTAACTCTACATGTGGCGTCTTCTTGTATGACATGGACAATGTAGATGATGGTAGTGCTTTTGAAATTGGTTTCATGCGTGCTTTGCATAAGCCTGTAGTCTTGGTAACCTTCACTAAGGATCCAGACAAGGATAAAGTGATGAACCTGATGATTGCTCAAGGTGTTACTACAATTATTGATGGTAATACTGAACTGGACAAACTTGCTAACTTTGATTTCAATACAGTACCTGCTAAGCCAGTTACTGGTTACATGATTATCTAAAAAAATCCCCATTTTGGGGATTTTTTGTTAGTCATTTAATTTTTTTAGTAATTTTTTAGCCTGATTTAGCGTAATCGTGTTGCGGTTGATTCGGGCAAAAGCACAGGCATCATGCAAATGTTGGATAGCAATTGCTTTCTTTTTTGACTGATCAATATCATTCATGCCTTGCCGCAGTAGGATGCGTGCCATGTAAAAAATCACGTGCTTCTCAGCGCCAATCTTATAGGCATAGCGCAACAATGCATTAGACTCACGATACATTTTTCGTTCGCCATAGAATTCACCGGCATCACATAAAATACTTAAGGCATGCATTGTAGTCAAAATATTATCGATCTTGACGTCCATAATGTTCTTTAATACTTGACTATAATAGTGCTCGGCTTTCTCTGTTTCACCTTGTTTAGCATAGATTTGACTACAACCATTTAATGCCAACAAGCGGTAAATATCATTTTCAGGCAATTCCTGGGTGGTCAAGATATTGTTGAAATAAAAGAGCGCACTCATTTGATTGCGATCACTTCTTAGAGCATATTGTCCGCGCAAATAGTGATAATGAATCCGATTTGTTTGGCGTTTTAGGTCTACTTCGGGGTTGATTTGTGAAAGTAAAGTAAAAATTTTACTGTAATCAAAATTGATAAAGGCAAAATCCGCTTCAAACAGGATATGCGCGATATATTTGTGCTCACTGCTGTCCATAATATCGCTAACATCAATATCCATCCGTTCACAAAGCTGCTTAAGAATTTTAAATGAAGGTACCTGTCCGTTGTTTTCAAACTTACTTAAGGTTGACTGCGTGCAAATGCCGCGGCAAAGTTCAGTTTGCGATAGCCTTAATTTTTTTCTGGCTTGAACAAATTTTTCTATGTTGATCATACTTAATCTTGTCTCTTAATAGTTTGATATAAAAAATCGAGCGATTCGTCTACATAATCGGGACCATAAGCCATGGCGTGACCGTGACCAGGAATTACGAGGAGCTGTACGCCTAAGTTTTTGTCAGCTAAGAACTTAACAAAATCCAATACTGTAGCTAGTGGTGTCAACTCATCTGCGGAATTAATCATCATTAATTGCTTGAGATGGCTATAGTCAAATGACTTAGCGTCTAATTTTTGTAATACAGCCTCATCTTCAGTACCTGTGTAGGTTAATGTGAAGTACTTGTAGAAAGATTGTCTGATCTTTTCAGGATCGGTAATGCCAAAATCGTTAGCGGCATCTGGGGATGCTTTAGTATCTTGATGATCTTTAATCCAGTTTGAATATTCAACTGGAGCAGACCAGGTGACAGTAGGGAAACCGTATTTCCCAGCAACCTCAATTGCCATTTCACCGCCAACGCTGGCTCCAATTTGAACAATGTTTTTGACATCGTCTTGATCAGTGTATTCAGAATTCAACAGCCAGTCGACAAAGTGCAATGCATCTTCATGAGCAGCAGGAAAGTGGTATTTAGGTGCTAAGGAGTAGTCGGGGATGAAGGTCATAAAGCCCGCATTAGCAAAGCGAATACCTAGATTTTTTACGCTTTCTTTATTACCTCTAAACCAGCCACCGCCATGCCAGAAGATTAAAATCTTGGTATTAGAAGATGTATCATTAGGATAGTAAATATCCGTTTTTAATTCTTTAGTCTTGTCATAAACAATATCATTCTTAATTACAACCATAAGATGCCTACCTTTCTAATAACTTATTAACTTTATTATATAGTATCTGCCCAAAGTAGCTAAAATAATAAAACTTTTTTTAGATTTGCATGTTTACGGTATCTGGGCTGGATTTTTGTTAAAATTGAACTACTAGGCGATGAAGGAAGGCGAGAAAATGCATCTATCGACTAAGGCTAGTCGTAAATTAATCAATATTGCAACTATAGTTTGTGGAGTCGCAATCGTGTTGCTGGTGATTTATTGGTACCGCTTGGGGATCTTTACCGATCAAGCTAAAATGCGGGCTTATCTGGCTAATAAACAAATTGTTGGTCCGATTATTTTCGTGTTGATTCAAATTGTTCAGGTAGTTATTCCGATTATTCCTGGGGGCGTGTCTTTATTAGGAGGCGTGGTCTTCTTTGGCCCAGTTGCTGGGTTTATTTATAACTACGTGGGGATTTGTATTGGCTCAATTATCAACTTCTTTTTAGCTAGACACTACGGCCGGCCCTTTATTTTGCATATTGTTTCGGAAGAAACGCTTGATAAATATATGAAGTGGACAGAGAATCAGAATAAATTTAATTGGTTCTTTGCATTATGTATTCTCGCCCCAGCAGCTCCCGATGACGTGCTTTGCCTGCTAGCAGGATTGACTAAAATGAAGTTTTGGACTTATTTTTGGATTATTATTTTGTGTAAGCCATGGACAATTGCGGCCTATAGTATAGGCCTACAGTTTGGTGCAAAGTGGCTCTTGAAGCTGATGGGTAACTAATGCTTGAATCTAAGAGGATATATTTGAGACCTTTTGAAGAAAGGGACGCGCAGCAATTACTGAAGTGGGGTGGCAATCCCCGCTACCACAAGATGGCTGGCTTTGAGGAATACCGCAATCTGACTGAGGCGGTTAATGGCGTGAAGCAATATATGTCGCGTCCTGAAAGTTATGTCGTTTGCTTGCGCAAGAACAATGAAGTGATCGGTCTGGTTGAATTGTATGAACGCGGCTTAGATGAAAAGAGTGGCCTATTAAAGACTAAAGAAGTTGGCTTTTTGCTAGATCAGTCGTTTGAAGGTCACGGCTATATGACTGAAGCTTTACGATTGATTTTGACCTATGCTTTTAAAAAGAAAAAGCAAGTAGAAGTCTGGGCTGGAACTTTTGCCGATAATGAAAAATCACAGAAATTGCTTAAAACACTAGGATTTCAGTATGTTTATACTGTCGATTACACACAAGTTAGTGCACTTTTTTCGTTTAAAGAAAAATATTATTTGCTCAAAAAAGAAGAATGGCTTAAAATAAATGCAAACACGAAATCCTAAGACTGCTTCAGAGAGTTCACGGTTGGTGCGAGTGAATGCATAGTCGCTTCCAGATTTCAATAATGTGGGCAATTAATAGTTGCACGGTTTGACGTCGTTACTCGTCTGGTAAAGAGGTGCAGTCTAGATAGACTGAAGCTGGGTGGTACCGCGAAACCGTGTAAGAGCCGATTCGTCCCAAGTGTAGGGATAAGTCGGCTCTTTTTTTATGCATATCATGGAGGTTTTATATGCTTGATATTAAAGTGATTCGTGAGAATCTTGACTGGTCAAAGAAGAAATTGGCTACACGTGGCATTAAGCCAGAAGAATTAGATGAATTAGTTGAAATTGACGCTAAGCGTCGTAAGGATTTGACTAAGAGTGAACAATTAAAGGCTAAGCGTAACGACGTTTCTAAGCAAATTGCAGAAAAAAAGCGTAACAAAGAAGATGCTAGCGATGCAATTGCTGCTATGCGTGAAGTAGGTAAGGAAATCAAAGACTTAGATAAGGAAGTTGCGGAATTAACTGAAAAGCAAAACTACATCTTGCTTAGATTGCCTAACTTCCCAGCTGATTCAGACCCAATTGGTCCGGACGATAGCTACAACGAAGAAGTTCGTAAGTGGCACCCAACTACTGAATTTAACTTTAAGCCAAAGGCTCACTGGGATATTGGTACTGACCTTGGCATCTTAGACTGGGACCGTGCTTCAAAGGTTTCAGGTGCACGTTTTGTTTACTACATCGGTGCTGGTGCGCTTTTGGAACGTGCTGTCTTCAACTTCTTCCTTGATGAAAACACTAAGGAAGGTTATACCGAAATTATCCCACCATACTTGGTAAACGATGCATCAATGCAAGGAACTGGTCAATTCCCTAAGTTCCACGAAGATGTTTATACCATCGTTGATAATGACGATCCAGATAAACCACGTGACTTAACTTTGATCCCAACTGCTGAAGTTCCATTGGTAAACTACTTCAGAAATGAAATTATTCATGAAAACAAGTTGCCAATCAATGTTACTGCATTGTCACCAGCATTCAGAAGTGAAGCAGGTTCAGCAGGACGGGATACTCGTGGTTTGATTAGAATGCACGAATTCCGTAAGGTTGAGATGGTTAAGGTATGTAAGCCTGACGAATCATGGGATGAACTCGAGAAGTTAACTCATAATGCGGAACACTTATTGCAAAAGTTGGGCCTGCCATATCACGTAGTTGCTCTTTCAACTGGGGATGCAAGTTTTACTAGTGCTAGGACTTACGACCTTGAAGTTTGGATGCCTGCACAAGACAAGTACCGTGAAATCTCAAGTTGTTCAAACTGTACTGACTTCCAAGCTCGCCGTGCACAAATTCGTTACCGTGATGAAGACGGCAAGCTTCACTTGGCACACACTTTAAATGGCTCAGGTTTGGCTGTTGGTCGTTGTGTAGCTGCTATTTTGGAAAATTACCAAAACGAAGATGGTTCAGTAACTGTTCCTGATGTACTTGTTCCTTACATGAATGGTATGAAGAAGATTACTAAAGAATCAGGTTTAATTTAATTCCTAAATTTAATTAAAAAATGAGCACAATAAAATCGTTATTTTAGTTGTTGTGACTGACAACCTAAAATAACGATTTTTTTTGCATATAATTTAAGCCTGCTTTTTGTTGTGATTTATGTTAGGTGTTATTAAAATAGATGAATAGAATAAAACCGCGTAATAGAAAGACTATAAGTTAGAGATAAAACATAACTTAAGGGGATTGAGAGGCTATGACTTTTAATAAACATGACTTTGAAGGTAAGCAACGTTTTAGTATTAGAAAATTAAGCATAGGTGTTTGTTCCGTTTTGCTTCCAACTTTGTTGTGGACGATGAATACAAGTCAAACGGTTCATGCGGATACTACGGATCCAGTAGAAACAGAAGAGGTTGAGTCGGCTAAGAAGACTACCACAGATACTGGAAATGATCAGACTACGACAGCTGATAAGAATGATAACGATACTACTGCTCAAAAAGAAGTTAGCGGTACCGATCCTTTGACTAGCAAAAATTCAACCGAGCAGAATTCAACTAAACAGGCAGAAGATAAAAAAAGCTACTAGTCTAGAAGATACTAAAGATGTTTCTACTCAAAATAATAAGGAAGTTTCTTATAGTGCTTACAATAAGAGCGGCGATCCAGGTCAGCAAACCAATTTGTTTACCCAACTTGGAATAAGGAAGATACATCTAGTGAGGGTAAGGAGTCTCTAGCATATACTGAGAACGCCTCAGTTTATGAAGCCCGTCCAGTTCATACTGTTTTGTATATTCCAGTAAAACAGCAAGCGAGAACAGTAATGGCTAAATATGTAATTGCTGGTGGTGACAAGAATGGTCAACAATTTGCACCTGATTCACAAATACAGGTATTCTATGCCCAGACTGGTAGTTTAAATGTTGCTAATAACACGATTACTTATGGTAATTGGCAATGGGTCAAACAGCAGGTGATTCAACAACGCCAGGATTTAAAGTGATTTCTGGTTCATGGAGCCTACCTAAAGAAGCTGGACAAACTTGGCAAGTTAATGTTCCTGATCCAGGCAAGGATTATGTTGTTGTAAATATACGTATGGTAAAAATAGTACTAATAGTACTATTTTAAGCTACACTGCTAAAGATGGTGACTTGATCTTTGATCAAACTCCAGGCAATGTCGGTGAATACCACGTGGAATTATCTACGCAAGGGTTGGCTAACATTGAAAAAGCTTTGGGTACTAACTACGCATACCCACAAGTAGCAGCTGATGTAACTACTAAGGGTACATTAACCATTAACCAGGGCGAAGCTACTGTTACCCTGAATAGTGGTGACAGCAAGACTTATGATGCTAAGCAAACCTTACCAAGTGGACTTAACTTGAATAAGTACAACGTAACCTACGATGCGACGGTTTACTCCGCTGATGGTGAAGCTCAGACACTTAAGTTAACTGCTGACGATTTGCAAATTGTTGGTAATGCAACGAATGTCGGTACTTACCAAGTTAAATTATCACAGGCTGGTCAAGAAAAGCTTAAGCAACTAACTGGTAATAATGGTGCTAACTACAAGTGGACATTTAAGACAACAGCTAACTACATAGTTACTGCAGCCACTGCTGACGCAAAACTTAATGGCTCTAACCAAAAGACATTTGATGGTACAGCTGTAACAACTGCACAAGTTAACAGCAATGGTCAAATTTTAGTTCACTTTACTTTTCCAGGTTCAACTACCGAAAGTACGTATGCTCTGCAAGACGGTGATTATATTTGGAATGCTGGCAGCGCACCAGTTAATGCTGGTACTTACACCATTACGTTGAACAAGCAGTCAATATTGGCTCACTTGCAAGATGCCTTGAAGAAGCAAGTTAACGGTAATGTAACTATTTCCGCTGACGATTTAGGAGGCCAGGCAAGCTTCACAATTACGCCAAAGGCAATTACTGATATCACTATTTCTGGTAGTGATCAAAGCAAGACTTATAATGGCAAATCAGCTGATCTCGATGTTAATGGCTTGAAGATCACGGCAAATGGTACGGTTACGAACACACCATTAGTAAACCCAGGAATCACTGCTAGTGACTTTACGTGGTACGATGCGGCTGGTAAGAAACTTGACGGAGTTCCAACGGATGCAGGAACTTACCAAGCCCACTTGAATGCCAACACGCTCGTTGTATTGCAAAAAGCAAATCCAAACTACAAGCTGAATATTTCTTCAAAGGCTAAGTTTACTTTGGATGCAACCTTAACGATTGAATTTGAAGATACTCAAGAAGGTAACAAGCAAGTTGGTCAGACAATTACTAAGTCTGGCGTTGCTGGCTATACCACAAATCCTAACAAGGTTGAACAAGTGAAAGTAACTGGCAATGATAAGGATAGTGAAGTCACTGTTACTTATACTGTCAACACTCAAACGGGGAAGATTTCTTACGTTGATAGTGATGGCAAAGAAGTAGGGCAAACTCCGCTTAGTGGCAAGACCGGTGAAACAGTAGATGTAAATCCACAAGTTCCAGCAGGATGGAAGATTGTTTCAGGACAGGATATTCCTAAGACAGTAGTTGCAACTGCTGATGGCATTCCAACTGTAACTGTAAGGGTTGAACACGACACCATTATTGTTACTCCAGAAACTCCATCGGGGGATGTTCCAACAGGTCCAGTGCCAGGTGATCCAAGTAAGAACTATGATCACTTCGATACTTTGACTAAGACTCCAACTAGAATAATTACAGTCATTACGCCTTCTGGTGCTAAGCTGATTATCACTCAAAAAGTAACATTTACTAGAACTGCAACGTTTGATAAAGTTACTGGCAAAGTTACATACAGTGAGTGGAAGGTAGATGGTAATACTCAGTGGGATGCATATACTGCTCCAACGTTTAGTGGCTACACTGCTTCACAAAGTAAGGTGGCAGCGGAAAAGGTTTCAGTAGATACGGCTGACAGTAATATTGAAATTACTTACAAGCAAGATGAAGTACCAACTCCGGAACCAGAACCTCAACCGAAGCCAAAACCAAATCCAGAGCCGAAGCCAGATAAACCTGACAAACCAAATAAACCGGATAAGCCAAACAAGCCTGCTAAGCCAGCAAAGCCTAATAAGGAAAGTAAAAAGAAGCATAATCATTCTAAAGCAAATAAGAAGGGCTATGACTCTAATAACAATCCTAAGTATGAAGGTATGCCTATAGGTCGAAAGAAACGCGCTAACGGCCCAGTTAAGGCAGCAGACGCTGAATTTGGCAAGAGGACAATAGGGAAAGCAGAAAGAAAGCAATTAGCTAACAAATTAAATGCAAAACCGAAGTCCGTGCAAGACTTATTGCCTCAAACTGGTAGTGAACACAAACACACACTAGGTTTGATTGGTACATTACTCGCTGGTTTAGGTTGGATTAGTTTACTTGGCGTTGAAAAACGTAAGAAAAAAGATGAATAGACACTAAAGATTGATCATCTAAAGATATAAAATGAGACGTTTATCGAATGATTATATTTGATAAACGTCTTTTTTTGCATTTTGAGTGAAAAATTAGGCAAAACACTGTTTTTTGAATTATTTTGAAAAAATTTCGAAAAATTTTGTACTAAAATTAAGAGAAAAAACATTAAAACTCGAATAATAAGCGTAAGGATAAAAATAAAGTAAGCAAAAAGAAAAAGGTAGATTGAAATAGAAACAAAGGAATAATTACAACGCGTCCAAGCGTTTCTAAAAGATTGCGAACGAAGAGCAAGACTTGCCAAAGCAGAGAAAATAAGGTAAATTAATAAAGTCGCTTCGAGAGATGCGACGAGAGCTTAAAAACAGACATGTAAGG